>WLIQ01000001.1 GCA_009726135.1 Actinomycetota bacterium
AGCAAAAAGATAGTGGTTAGTTGCACTTCTTACACGAATTAATGGCGATTAAGTGATGTGATTTTAAGATAATCTACGTCCATCATGAGTAGTCAAGGCGATACCGAGCAATTTACGGGCCTCATTCTGCTCAGCGGAGTCGACAAGCCCGGCATTACGCAGGCTCTTTTCGAAACCTTATCTCCTTTTTCGATCACCATTCTTGATATTGAACAGGTAGTTATAAAGGACCGTCTAATTTTGACTACTCTGATTGGGCTCAATCCTGCCCACGAAGAATCCATCGCAGAAGATCTTCAAACTTGCGCGGCTACATTAGATGTAGATATCGCAACCTTGTTTTCGTATTCTGATCCATCTTTGATAGCAAACAAAGATTCTTTGATGCACGTGGTCATCCTTTCCAAAAAAATTGGGCCTACAGCAGTAGCGCAAATCTCTTGTGGCATAACCGAAACTGGTGCAAACATTGAAAGGGCCGCTCGAATCGCCTCAACTCCCGTTACCGCTTTTGAATTCCTAGTCTCTGGGGTTAGTCAGCAGGTGTTGAGCCAAGCTCTATCCCCTATCGCTGCCAGCAACAATGTGGACATAGCAGTTCAACCGGGAGGATTAGCGCGCCATTCACGCAAATTAGTACAACTAGATGTCGATTCAACTTTGATTCAACAAGAAGTTATAGATTTGTTGGCCGCGAAGGCCGGTGTAGCACAGGAAGTTAGTCAAATTACGGCTCTAGCCATGGCCGGTGAAATCGATTTTGCCCAGTCTCTTAAGGCGCGCGTTGCCTTACTGAAAGGTTTACCTGAATCAGTTATCACAGAAGTACAGAATGAAATTGTTCTTACCTTAGGAGCTCGAACTCTCATAACTACTTTGCACAAACTCGGTCATACGGTCGCTGTTGTTTCGGGTGGATTTATAGATGTGATTGCACCGTTACTTCACGATTTAGAAATTAAACATTTCAAGGCAAACAAACTCGGTATCGAGTCAGGTGTCTTAACTGGTGAAGTAGTTGGTCCAATTATCGATCGCGCTTCTAAGGCAGATGCACTGCGAGAATTCGCCCAGATGGAATCAATCTCAATGAGCCAAACAGTAGCCATTGGTGATGGTGCCAATGATTTAGACATGATTGCGGCGGCTGGTTTAGGTATAGCTTTCAATGCAAAGCCAGCAGTCAAAGCCGCAGCAGATAGCACATTATCGGAGCCATACTTAGATTCAGTTCTCTACTTACTGGGAATTACCACAGAAGATATCGAGCAGAGCAAAAACTAGAGCCGACAAGCGTGAATATCAGTTACCAAAATTCCACGCGCTCCAACAGCCCACAACTCATCCATTACGCGATTGGTATCGCGACGAGGAACCATAGCGCGCACTGCAACCCATTCTTGATTTTGCAATGGCGAAATAGTTGGTGATTCAAGACCCGGAGTGATTGCGCATGCAATATCAACGTGCACCTTTGGAATATCGTAATCAAGTAAAACGTATTTGCGTGCAGTAACAACACCTTGTAAACGACGAATCAAAATTTCCAACTCTGCCGGAATAGATGCCCCTGAACGTGCGATCACCACCGCTTCACTGGTTAAAATTGCTTCTCCAAAAATCTTTAAACCCGCTTGGCGCAAAGTATTTCCAGTGCTTACAACATCAGCAATTAAATCAGATACGCCCAAACGCACGCTGCTTTCAACCGCACCATCCAGGCGAACAACCTCGGCCTTGATGCCAAGTTGAGATAAGTGATGGTTGACTAAACCTGGATAAGCGGTAGCCACACGCTTTCCTGAAATATCTGCAATAGTCCAATCACGATCAGCCGGGGCTGCGAATCTAAAAGTTGAACCCCCGTAATTTAATGACAATAGTTCATCAGCGCTTGCACCAGAATCAATAAGTAAATCACGCCCCGTGATCCCTGCTTCTAGTTCACCAGAACCCACATAGATTGCAATATCGCGGGGACGTAAATAATAAAATTCCACTGCATTGTCATTATCGATTAAAACTAGATCGCGGCTGTCGCTACGTTGACGATAGCCAGCTTCCTTTAATACCGCTATAGATTCTTCAGCTAACGAACCCTTATTTGGGACAGCAATTCTTAACATGATGCGGCTCGATTCACTCACAAGTAGGTATAAACATCATCAAGAGTTAAACCACGCGCCAACATCAAAGTTTGAACGTGATAAAGCAGTTGACTGATTTCTTCGGCCAGAGCTTCGTCGCTCTCGTGTTCTGCCGCTAACCACACTTCGCCGGCCTCTTCTAGAACTTTCTTACCAATAGCGTGAAGGCCAGAATCTAGAGCGGCCACAGTTCCAGAACCCTCTGGGCGTTGTGCAGCCTTGAGGCTCAACTCGGCCCAGAGGGATTCGAAGGTTTTCATAACTAGAAGTTTACTCGAGGTGCCTAGTTCGATGTCACCAATTTTTCCACGCGTGAAATACGTAACCAAGAGATGAATCCCCAGATAACGAATGGCAGGTAAATTGCATACAGCGTTCCTGTCGGGTAATACCCATTCTTGAATGCGAATGGGACGCCTACAAAGTCCACAGCGATCCAGACTAACCAAAATTCTACATAGCCCCGACTCATACCGTAGGTAGCTAGTGCAGTACCTGTAAAGATCCAGGTGTCAACTAATAGCCACGTTCCAGACTCTCCTAGAGCTTTGAATATCTGCATGGAAACAAGGAAAAAGATAATGATTGCCGGCACCAAAATCTGCTTCTCTCGCAATGTCGTCCAACGTGGTGTGACTGCAGGCTTATCTTGACCATGCACTCGGCGATGACGCGACCAACGAATCCATCCATACACACTCACGATAATGAGCAATAAGTTTCGACTGGCTTGTCCATAGAAATTGCCCGAAGGTTGATCGGCGTAAGCAAATACTGCACCTAGGAAAACCGTAAAGAGAAGTCCGTCGCCCACAATTCCTATTGGCCAGGCTAAAACTTTTCGACGCATTCCTAAAATCGCACTGCTCAGCCCTAAAATTCCACCGATAATTTCGCGTAAGGCAATGGACTTACTGCCGAAGTGCACTGTACTTTCAAAAAACCATATAATAACTGACACTGTTGATCCTTCCTAGTAGAAAAGCTCCAGGAAGCAACGAGGAATTGCGCGCAGCACAGTGCCCGACAATTCCCTGTCCCTTTATCCAGACTTTAACTGTCGGTTTTGGATTTACACCAAATCAACCGACCACTGGATGTGGCCGGGTCGCGGACTTTACCGCCGGTTCGGAATTACACCGACCCCCGGAACAACGTAGGGCTAGTTTGCCACACCCTGTGCGAGTTCGCGCAACGAAACGACCATCGCTGCAGGATCGCTAGCTTTAAAAACTGCACTGCCTGCAACAAATGTATCCGCGCCCGCCTTCGCAGCAATTTCAATGGTCTGCACCGATATACCACCATCTACTTGTAACCAGATTGGTCGCTCGCCAATAATGGCGCGAGTCGCACGTACCTTATCCATCATCTCATTCATGAATTTTTGGCCACCAAAGCCAGGTTCTACAGTCATTATGAGAAACATATCTACGAGATCACTAAATTGTGAATAATCTGAAATCGCAGAATTTGGTTTTAGTGCTAGTCCTGCTTGGGCACCATACGCCCGTATGGACTTCAAAGTTGCCGAAATATCTTTTGTCGCTTCTGCATGAATAGTTACGCTTGCGCAACCAGCTTGGGCGTATTGCGGGGCAATTTCATCAACGTCTGCAACCATGAGATGTGCATCAACTGGGATTGGACAATTTTCAATAATCGTTGATGCACTTTCGAAATCAAAAGTGAAGTTAGGCACGAACTTGTTGTCCATAACATCTAAATGGATTAGATCGGAAACTTGAGCTATTTTGGCAATTTCACCATCAAGTTGAGATAAATCTGCATTCAAAATACTTGGAGTTATTCGAATATGCCGCTTCATATGTAAAGCCTAACTCTCTGTGGTTGTCTTCTTGCGAAACAACGCTAGAAACATCGCATCTGTTCCGTGCTTGTGGGTCCACAAAGACATCGAATTACCGCGAACTGCGTCGTGCAGATTTTCCGGAAGAAATTGGGCGATATCAATCTGCTCCAATTCAGGATGTTTCTTTAGAATATCTAGAACCTGAACTGTGGTTTCGGCCAAGTGAGGCGAGCAGGTTGCATATCCCAACACCGCACCTGGATTAAGCACTGATGCCGCACTATCAATAAGTTCACGTTGCAGAAGTGTGAGTTCACGTAGATCCGAGAGCGTACGTCGCCAACGTACTTCAGGACGCCGGCGCAGTGCACCCAGACCAGTACACGGTGCATCAATTAAAATCCCATCGAATGTTTCATTGTGTGATGAAATGTCTCGGCCATCGCCACACCACACACGTGCACCATGGACAACTTTCTTTACTAAATCTGCACGAGGCGTTGAGAATTCATTAGCAGTAAATGTAATACCTCTTTGCTTAGCGATACTAGATAGCAGTGCCGCTTTTCCTCCAGGTCCTGCGCACAGGTCTAACCAAGATGTACCACTCGCAGCAGCGGCAAACACTGTTGCTACTAATTGGGAACCCTCATCCTGCACACCGGCTAATCGATGCTTGATGAGGTCAATGTTTCCGGGATTTCCTTTTAATCGAACTCCTAATTGAGAATACGTCGTCGGCTCACCGCCCAAGGCAATTAATTCAGCCTGCGAAGAATAACCTGGCCAGGAAACCAGGGTTGGTAAAGCTGGAACATTGTTGGTGGCCAGTTCTTGTTCTACTAACTGCCAATCTTTTAGTAAATCGAAGTAGGCAGAAATAATCCATTGCGGATGAGAATACTCAATCGCTAATCTTTCTACGTTATCGCTCAATTGATCTAATGGATCAAACCACTCTGCGTAAGTTTTTCTAGTAACAGAGCGAAGTAAGGCATTTACAAAACTAGCTTTCGACTCACCTAATCTTTTGCGTGCTACCTCTACAGTTGCCGAAACCGCGGCGTGGTCCGGGATACGCAGTTCATGTATTTGATGGACACCCAATCTGGCTACATCGATTATTCCCGGATCAACCTCGGTCCATGGCCGATCAGAAATCTGAGCCAAGACCCAATCGTGCTTTCCTTGCATCCGCAGCGTGCCATAAACCAATTCAGTAACAAGATTGCGATCACGCTCATCAAGTGAAGAGGCATTCAAAGCAGCAGGCAGAAGTAGGTTTGAATAACCCTCATTGCGGTTAACTTCAGTTATTAAATCAAATGCTAAAAGTCGAACTGCATCGGGTTTGGGCGATTTGAAGGTATCTCGACGAGCTTCAACCACAAAGTTCCCCACTCTCAAAGCGTGCGCCTCGAGCCCACTCAACGCCACTCATCTCTTTCTTACCAGCCGGAATGACCGAATCTATTTCTAAAGCGCCTTGCTCTGTACCAATCAAAAGAATGTTATTTGATAAAAGAATTTCACCGGGTTTCAGGGCCAGAAGTGGACGATGCAATCTTGCTGAGGTGATCTTTAAGATTTGATCCCTAAAAGTTGTCCATGCGATCGGTGCTGGATAAAAACCTCTGATTTTGTTGAGCGTGAGCGTCGCTGGTAGATCCCAAGCTATTTTTGCTTCTTCCCTAAAAATTTTGCCCGCGTGAGATGCGATACCAACCTGTTCATGTGGATTGCCCCCAGCGGAAATTAGTTCTATCGCTTCTTTCACGACATCTACCCCGATAATTGAAAGTTGAGTAAAAACCTCCGAACTCCTAAACATTGGGTCGATATCGATTACGCGCGATGAGTAGATTGGACCGGTATCCACTCCCGCATCGAGTTTGAAAACAGTGACTCCCGTTTGCATCTCTCCTGCTTCCAGCGCGCGTTGTACTGGCGCGGCTCCGCGATACTGTGGCAAAAGTGAGAAATGCAGATTGATGCATCCAAAAGCTGGAAGAGAAAGTGATTGCTGGGGCAAAATGCGACCGTAACCGATCGTCACCAGAAGTTGTAAATCTTTAATTGCACGATCTAAATCCTCTGGAGTTAAAGGTCGCACAAGATCAACTCCTGCAGCTAAGGCCCATTGACTTACAGGTGATGGTTTTAAACTTTGCCCTCGTCCAGCAGGTCGATCAGGTTGACTGATTACCCGTACTAATTCGTGCCGAGAACCGTTGAGCCAATTAAGTGTTGGTATAGCAACATCGGGAGTAGCGGCGACCCCAATGCGCATTAAAGATTCCGTCCAAATAGTGAATGCGGTGAGGTCTTAATCGCGGGTGAAATTCCGGATACGGCTTGTGCGTTAAACCATTCCGATTCTCGAATTTCTTTCATTGCAAGCTTGCGATCCTCTGGTGAAAGACGATCGATAAAAAGAATCCCATCGAGATGATCTGTTTCATGTTGTAAAGCGCGAGCAAGAAACTCCGTGCCTTCAATAACTACTGGTTCTCCAAACATATTGAAGCCACGAGCAACAGCGGTCAATGCTCGCTTCGTGTCGTAACGGAGTTCAGGGAAGGATAAACAGCCTTCTTCGCCCTCTTCAATTTCATCGCCAAGGGTTAATATTGGATTAATCAGATGACCTAAGACGTCATCTACGTGCCAGGTGAAAACTCGTAAAGGCACACCAATCTGAGGAGCCGCTAAACCAGCTCCGGGAGCTTCAAGCATTGTTTCCGTTAGATCTGCTACCAATTTACGTAATTCTTTATCAAAATCGACAACAAGTGCCGCAGGCGTCAACAAGACTGGATCGCCAAATAAACGAATCTCTTGAATAGACATATGGATAGTCTAGCAAAAAATCTAAAGTGAATATGGGTCGATTCTAAGGGTGGAATCTACCTTTTTTGCGATGCTTCTTCGTCTCATCAACTCATGTAGAAAACTCGTTAACATATTGCGCGAATCCAACGGCGACAAAATAACAATTTTGCTAAGTATTGAATCAATCTTCGTGGGACCGAGAACACGGCTCTTGTCAGATAAACGTGCATCAGAGATCGCTTTATTGATTCCCGATACAAACGCACTCGCTTGAGCCGTTGGCAACGTGATAACTGCGCTGACTACCGAGGGAGGAAAATTAACCTCCTCGCGCAGTTGTAATTCGCGTCTGAGGATGCTTGATGGGTTCCAACGAATGAGACTAGAAACAATTGGATGAGAATCTTCTATTGAAAGAAGAACTACTCCCCCTGCCTTTATCATCGAAGCGCTCTCAAAGAAAAGTTCGTTAGCTCGCTCGTTTGCACGCAGATCACCATGGTTGAAGTAAGTGAGACCTTCGAGAATCACCACAGCACTGTATCCACCAGTAACTTGAGGGGCTGCACCGGGCGTGCATAAAATGATTGATGGTTTAGGTTCAACACGCTCCTTGATAACTTCTCCGAACGAAAAAATAATTGGAAAATTTGGAAATGCCCGGGAGATTTCTTCGGCAGCGCGATCAATACCTCGGGCCACCACGTATTTCTTATCACGACCGCAATATTTACATTTCCACTCTTTGACTTGCTCACTACAGGTTTTGCACGAAGGTGTGGCATCACGACTTAACACCTGTAGTTTGGCTCCACACGAACACAGCCCTGCATTTTTGCAGTTCGCACACAAAATTCCATTTGCATAGCCTTTTCGAGGAAGCACAAACAGAACGGGGCCATCCTTTAAACTCGTTCGAATATCCGAGAAGATACGCCCGGGCAAAAGAGAAGAATCTGCCGAGGAAAAAGCCTTGACTTGAATTTTCGAAGGAGAACTGATGAAGCGAACCTTCTTTGCTTCAATCAAAACTGCAACATCAAGGCTAGGAACAAATCCGCACAGAAGAATTTTTGCTTTGTCTATCTCGTTACGCAAAATCGCAATGTCGCGGACATTCCAACCTGGATTACGAATCTCGTAAAGATCCGGAGATGATTCTTTAAACACGATTATTGTGGAACCCTGTGCGAGGGGAGCAAAAATCGCATTACGTGCCCCAATAATCACGTGATTTCCGGGTGAGGTCAATTTTAGAAACGCGCCATAGCGCTCTGCACGTGTAACTGAACTGTCGATGCGAAGCGTTTGGATCCCCTGCTGAGATAGAAGATTACAGAACGCTGAAATATCCCGCTCATCTGGGGCTATCAATAAGACTGATGACCTTTTCACTGAGGCCATTATCAAATCAACGACCGCCCTATATGGATCTATAAAAGGTTGGAAACTCATAAAGGAAATGTCATTAGGCGAACTGATTTTCTGACTAAAAAACATACCTGACTGATGTTGCTTATCTACGGCCGTTACTCGGGTTGGAATAGCACTTCTTACTATTTCCCAAGGGTTGGTGGCCCATCGCTGCGCTACGCTTTGAATGAGTTGCAAAGATTGGGTAGATGCGACTGGATGAATCGATAGCACTTTAGTGATTGCCTTTAGTTGAGACGTAGTTTGTGGCACCTGAACACGCTCGATTACAAGGCCTTCAACTTCGCGATTTCCGAAAGGGACTTGCACGCGTACACCAGTCGAAACTTGATCGGTAAGTTTTTCCGGTACTTCATAATCAAACGGCGTATCCAAATGAAATACCCCTGTGTCCACCCACACGCGCGCATAGCCAAAATCCGATGCAACTGGCCCGGTAGGAGCAGGAGCAATCTGGGATTTAAGTCTGAAAAGCCGTGGCGTTGCCACAGTAATTACTTAACTGCGTTTTGTAGCTCAGTTACGCGATTCGTGCGTTCCCAAGCAAACTCTGGAAGTTCGCGACCGAAATGACCGTAGGCACTTGTGAGCGAATAAATAGGACGTAACAAATCCAAGTCCCGGATAATTGCTGCAGGACGAAGATCAAACACTGTAGTAACTGCCTTTTGAATTGAAGATATCGAAAGAGTTTCTGTGCCAAAAGTTTCTACGAAAACGCCGACAGGCTGTGCCTTGCCAATTGCATAAGCGACTTGGACTTCACAACGTCGCGCCAAACCAGCTGCGACGACATTCTTGGCTACCCAGCGCATTGCATATGCTGCAGACCGATCCACCTTTGATGGATCTTTTCCGCTGAATGCTCCTCCACCGTGACGGGCCATGCCACCGTAAGTATCAACGATAATTTTGCGACCAGTTAAGCCCGCATCCCCCATAGGTCCGCCAATAACAAATCGTCCAGTTGGATTGATCAGCGTCTTAAGATTTTTGCGTGGCAGTTCTATCAGAGCCAAAATAGGATCAATAACGTGCTCGATAATCTCGGGTGTTAACTTCTTAGCTACATCCACATCTTGTGAGTGTTGGCTAGAGATAACAACCGTATCAAGTGAAACCGCCCGATCGCCATCGTATTCGATAGTTACTTGGGTCTTGCCGTCTGGACGCAAATATGGCAACGCACCCGATTTACGAACTTTAGTGAGCTGTTGCGCTAAGGCATGAGCTAACCAAATAGGTAACGGCATCAATTCCTTTGTGTCATCACAGGCGTAACCAAACATCAAACCTTGATCACCTGCACCCTGCAAATCAAGAGGATCAACCTGAGATCCAACGCGGTGCTCATATGCATCATCAACACCTTGCGCGATGTCCTGTGATTGCTGACCTATCGAAATGGAAACGCCACAACTATTTCCATCGAAACCTTTATCAGATGAGTCATAGCCGATTTCTAAAACTGTATCGCGGACTATTCCCATAACATCGGCATAACCATCAGTTGTTACTTCTCCAGCAACATGCACTTGGCCAGTTGTAATTAAGGTTTCAACAGCAACACGTGATTTTTTGTCCTGAGAAAGCAGCGAGTCCAAAACTGCGTCTGAAATAGCATCTGCAATCTTGTCTGGGTGACCCTCAGTAACAGATTCTGAGGTGAAGAGGCGTTGTGACATTGTCCTAACCTAACTGCTTAAGAGCATAATCGAGGAGAAGATTGGCTAGCGTGTCTTTAGTTTGCCGTGAAATGCCGACTTGTTTCCCATCACGGAAGAGTATCGTACCCTCAGTTTCTTCAGAGCCAAATATTGCACCTCCTGAAACATCATTGACATAGATGAGGTCTAAGCCCTTTTTCTCTAGTTTTGAGGTTGCAGACGCAATCAAATCATTGGTCTCTGCGGCAAATCCAACTACGACCTGCCTACTTTTTAAAGGTAGTAAAACCGCTAAGAGATCTGGGTTCAATTCTAAATCTATGGAGGTCAGCGCAGCCTTCTTAATTTTCTCTTGAGCAGAAGTAATTGGTTTAGCATCTGCTACAGCTGCGCTCATTACTAAAATGTCACACGTTCCAAATGATAACTTTAACGCTTCCAACATTTCATCCGCGGTCACAACATGGGTTATCTCTATACCTTCTAACCCGTCAGTTTCGATATTTGCAGCAATCAACTCAACTTTCGCGCCTCGGCTAGCTGCGGCTTTTGCCAGTGCAACACCTTGCTTTCCTGAAGATTTGTTTCCTATAAAACGCACTGGATCGATAGCCTCGCGAGTTCCGCCAGCTGTGACGATAATTCTTTTGCCTGCTAAATCCAACCTTGCTCCCGTAAAATCGATGAACTCGCTAAGAATTGCGGCTGTATCTGGGAAACGACCTTGACCGACATCGGTTCCAGTAAGTCTGCCAACTTCTGGCTCCATCACATGAAATCCTCGGGAACGCAACGTTGCGACATTGGCAACAGTTGCCGCATCTAGCCACATAGACGGGTGCATGGCAGGAACAATCATTTTTGGTGCATCACTTGCTAAAACAAGATTCGTCAGAAGGTCATCAGCGCGACCAGCGGCTAGACGGGCAATTAGATCTGCTGTCGCCGGAGCGATAAGAAAAAAATTTGCCAGCTTAGCGAGTGAAATGTGTCGGACATCTTCAACTTTTTCCCAAACCTGCGTGGTGACTGCGCGATGAGATAGCGCTTCCCATGTAGCTGCCCCAACAAAATTGAGAGAGCTCGGGGTTGGAACTACAGTTACTGAGTAGCCATGATCTTGTAGCCGACGTAATACATCTGCGGATTTGTATGCGGCTATGCCGCCACCTATACCGAGAATAACCTCGCGGTTAGTGACGCTCATAGAAGTTATCTGTTAAGCAGTTGGTTCTAGATTTTCAATCGTGAGCAAGCCTTCGTTAATCTCGCGAAGTGCGATTGAAAGTGGCTTCTCATGAACGTGTGTCTCAACAAGCGGTCCTACATATTCAAGTAGTCCTTCGCCAAGTTGTGAATAATAAGCATTGATCTGACGCGCACGCTTAGCTGCATATAAAACAAGGCTGTACTTCGAACCGGCCTTATCCAAAAGTTCATCAATAGGTGGATTTGTAATGCCATCCATGTCTCTACCCCGCTCAGATCTAGTGTGCTGTGAAGAATCCGTATGCGGACTCAAGAGGCCAATGCTACCAGTTGTGAAACAACTCGCTCGACTGAGTCATTAACGATGACATGGTCAAAAAATGACGCTGCGGCGAGCTCCTCTTGGGCTAACTGCAACCGATGAGCCCTTCTCTCTGGATCATCAGTGCCTCTGCCTTCAAGACGGGCGACCAGCTCTTCCCATGAGGGAGGTTCAAGAAAAACTAACACTGCAGCTGGAAGGTGTGCTTTGACTTGCCGCGCGCCATCAATTTCAATCTCTAGCAAGACATTCTCGCCACGAAGTAGTGCATCTTCTACTTCAAAGCTCGGTGTGCCATAACGATTTCCTGCAAACTCCGCCCACTCCAAAAACTCATCTTCCTTAATTCTGCGATCGAACTCTGCGACTGAAATAAAGTAATAATCAATCCCATTGAGTTCATTGGTTCGTGGTTGTCGCGTTGTTGCAGAGACGCTCACCCAAAAATCTCCTGATTTTCGAAGAAGTGCAGCGACCGTACTTTTACCAACTCCCCCTGGGCCTGAAAGAACGAGAAGTTTTCCGGGTTTAACTGCATGTGTTGATTTCATAAATTCGTTACGCAGTTCCTTAATCTGATGACGCCCGAGCCCTGCGATTCTACGTGTTGCAGAGATATTAAATCTCTCCATCAGGTTCTGCGCTCTAACTTTTCCTACCCCTGATAGAGCTTCCAAAAGTTCTCGAACGCGCATCTTGGCTATAGCTTCATCTGTATGCGAAAGTTCTAAGACTGTGTCAATCGAATATTCACCATTTTTAATCTTCGTTTTAATCTCGGCACGGCGCTTTCGTGATTGCGCAGCCTTGGCAAGGGCGGCGCTGCGCTGCTCGGCTGTTAACTTCGGAGGTGAACCCATGCGCTTAATCTAACGCGCTTATGAGCTTAGTTTAAAATTTGTTCGGCGATTTCGATTGCGCGCTCACGCATCGCTGTGCTGCCCTGCGCAAAACTAGCCGTGATCGGGCGTCCAATAACAACTAAATTTGCTCCTCTATCAATAGCTTCACGTGGCGTCATAGTTCGAGCTTGATCATCTGCGGCGGCCACATCATTAGGTCGTACACCTGGGGTAATGATTGTTACTTCAGGGCCGAGGGCATCTCGAATAGCCAGAATCTCAAGCGGTGAACACACAATTGCCCGAGCGCCACCATGAACAGCGATCTTAGCTAAACCAACGGCTGATTCGAGAGCATGGGATTTGAATCCGATAGTTTCGACATCGGCTTCTGAAAGTGAGGTCAATATCGTAACGCCAGTTATATGTGTTGCTGGCATTGCCTCAACTGCTGCCGCCACCATCGCACTTCCGCCGCTGGCATGGACAGTTAAGAATTTTGGACGCAGTGCGCTAACAGCTCGAGCTGCCCCGGCAACCGTATGTGGGATGTCATGTAACTTTAAATCAAGAAAAATATCTGTGTCACAACTTTCGGAGATTGCACGCACACCATCACTGCCGAAAGTTAAGAAAAATTCTAGGCCCAATTTCACAACAGAAATTACCCCATCTGTTGCACTAACCCACTGCTTAGCGACATCCAAATCATTGGTATCTACTGCTAAAACTATCGGAGCGGTCCTATTCATCCTTTGCCTCATCCGGTCTATGCGCGTATCCAATTACTTGTCGCAAAGATGTGAAACCCTTTGCGATTATCAAATCCTTCAACTCATTTTGAATAGTCATTATTGCGGTTGGATTTCCAAAACTGGCTGTTCCAATAGAAACGCCACTGGCGCCTGCGGCAATCATCTCGAGTGCGTCTCGACCAGATGAGACACCACCCATTCCAAGAATAGGCGTTTGAGGCATAGCTGCATGGACTTGATAAATAGCTCGAACTGCGACGGGTCTAATAGCTGGGCCAGATAAACCGCCAGTTTTGCCACCTAAATGTGGTCTCATTGTGTCAAGATTTATTACCATTCCTAATACCGTGTTAATCAAAGCTAACCCATCAGCTCCTGAATCTACGACACCGCGTGCAATGGCTACGAGATCGGTTACATCCGGTGAAAGTTTGGCGATGATCGGCAGTTCTCCACCAATTGTTCGACGAACGCCATCGATTACACGACGAGAAGCTTCGGGATCGCATGCAAAAACTAATCCACGGTTTTCAACGTTAGGACAAGAGATGTTGACCTCTATCGCGCTAATTCCAGAAACAGAGCGCAGTTTACGCGCAAGAGTTGAATACTCCTCAATGGTTTCTCCGGCAATAGAAACGATGACTCGAGCCTTTTGTTCAACTAAATATGGAATATCTTTTGCCAAAAACGCATCTATACCAGGACCTTGTAAGCCAATTGAATTAAGCATTCCACTGGGAGTTTCAGCCATACGGGGGGTTGGGCGACCAGTGCGAGCTTTCATCATGACTGATTTAGTGACAACTGCGCCCATATCTTTGAGATCGAAGAATTGTGCTAATTCGCGACCAGAACTTGCACAGCCGCTTGCGGTAAAGGTCGGGGCAGGAAACCAGGCATTGCCAAGGGTTGTAGAGAAATCCAAAACCGTCACAAAACTTCTCCCACTTTGTCCCATTGAACGAATGAACCATCCATAACAGGTCCATCGATGCACGATCTGAGCATAAAAATATTGCCTGACTCATCTGCCACAGGAAGAACACATGTCATGCAGATACCAATGCCACAGGCCATCGATTCTTCAACCGCACACTGATGCACCACATGAGTACCGCGGGTGATTGCGTCAATGGCCGAGAGCATCGCCATTGGGCCGCATGAATAGATAACGGCGATATTCATATCTTCAATCAAAGCTTTAATTGGTTCGGTGACTCGCCCACTTTGGCCCATAGAACCGTCTTCGGTATAAATTCGTAGGGAATTAACTGCTCTTTTACCTTCCATCGGTGCGTATATTTTTGAAGCTGTACTTGCCCCCAACAACATATCTACACGGCAACCTTTAGCGTTGAGAACTTCAGCTAAACCAAACAGGGGTGCAGATCCATATCCCCCACCGACTAGAAGAGCCTGTACTGGCTCAGTTGGTATGCCAAATGCTGTTCCCAAAGGAACAACGATATCTAATGTGGACCCTTCACTTTGGGAACATAACCATCTACTACCTTGACCGTGCGGAGCCACTATTAGCTCCAAAGTTCCACCCGAAATAGTGTTTGTAGATACTCGTGAGATTGCAAACGCCCTGCGCAAGATCATGCGCGAATTCTCGCCTCCAACATTTATAGCTACGAAATTACCAGGTTTGCATAACGCAGCTAGTTCACCGATATTGATGATGAGTTGGTGGTATTGACCGACACGCTTGTTGCTAACAACTGTTGCAACAATTTGCGTAGCATTCTTATTGATAGTTGACATGCTATGCCAACCACTTTTGAATCGACTTAATCGAAAGTTCATTGTTCTGCAAAAAGCGAATACCTTCAACTGCTGCGTTAAACCCTGCTGTAGTCGTAATGATTGGAATTGAACGCTGTACCGCCGCGGTTCGAATCAGCCAGCCGTCTTGTCGTGTTCCACGACCAACTGGAGTATTGATCACTAAATCAATATCGCCTGCATTGATGATGTCAACAATCGTCGGCTCCCCCATTGGGCCCGTTCCTTCAGAGTTCTTGCGCACAGTAACGCACGCTACGCCATGTCCATTTAAAAATGCTGCAGTTCCTTCTGTGGCGAGAATTCTAAAACCACACTGCGCAAGTCCCAGGGCTGCCTGCACGCCAGCATCTTTATTCTTATCGGCTAAAGAGATAAACACTGTCCCAGATTTAGGTAACGGTCCAAAAGCTGCAATCTGACTCTTTGCATAGCTTTCGCCAAAATTGGGCGAAATACCCATGACTTCTCCAGTTGAACGCATCTCTGGTCCAAGTACAGCGTCGACCCCACGTCCATCACTGCGACGGAAACGATTCCATGGAAGAACTGCTTCCTTTACCGATACTCCCTTTGCCACTCCATCACCCGATGATGGCAATAGATTTTCTGTACGAAGCTGGGCAATTGTTGAACCCACTGAAATACGAGCTGCAGCTTTTGCAAGGGGTACTCCAGTAGCTTTACTTACAAAAGGAACTGTTCGCGACGCACGTGGATTAGCTTCCAGTACATATAGTTTTGTATCGGCAATTGCGAACTGAATATTGATGAGTCCACGGACTCCAACCCCCCGTGCAATCTTTTCGGTACCCATACGAATCTCCAGTAACTGCGCTGGCGTTACGGTCATTGATGGTAGAACGCATGCGCTATCACCGCTATGGATACCTGCCTCTTCAATATGTTCCATCACTCCACCAAGGAATAGCTCTTCACCATCAAAAAGTGCATCTACATCAATTTCAATGGCACTATCTAAGAATCTATCGACAAGGACTGGATGATCAGGTGTGATATCTGTGGCACGAGTTATAAAACCAGCTAGGGAGGCATCATCATAAACAATTTCCATACCGCGACCACCCAAAACAAAAGACGGACGAACCAACACTGGATAACCAATGCGCGCAGCAATTGTTACTGCTTCAAGCTGCGAAGCCGCCATTCCAAATTCAGGTGCAGTTAACCCCTGCTCCTGCAAAATATTTCCAAAAGCACCACGCTCTTCAGCTAAATTGATTGCATCTGGACTTGTCCCAAGAATGGTTATTCCTGCTGCCTTTAAACCAGCAGCTAGCCCCAATGGTGTTTGTCCGCCTAGTTGGGTAATAACGCCCACAACAGGACCGGCGAGAACTTCTGCATGAACAACTTCAATTACATCTTCTAACGTGAGAGGCTCAAAATACAAACGATTACTCGTGTCATAGTCGGTTGAAACAGTTTCGGGATTGCAGTTAATCATGATTGTTTCATATCCTGCTTCACGCAAAACAAATGAGGCATGCACACATGAATAATCAAACTCAATACCTTGACCTATGCGATTTGGTCCACTGCCCAAAATGATTACCGCCGGAGTTGTGCGGGGCTTAACTTCACTTTCTTCCTCATAGCTTGAGTAGTGATAAGGCGTGAACGCTTCAAATTCAGCCGCACACGTGTCGACAGTTTTATAGACCGGCCGTATTCCTAAATGGTGACGATCACGGCGTACTTCTTCTTCGCTCAAACCGCGAAGTTGACTAATCTGCGCATCAGAGAAGCCATGTGACTTAGCTTCACGGAGTTTCTCCGCGGTGAGTTCGCCCCATTGAGTGATTGTTGTTGCTTGCTGGTTGATTAATTCGATTTGACGCAGGTACCAAGGATCAATTTTGGTTGAATTGAATACTTCCTCGATTGAAGCACCAGCCCACATCGCTTTTTGAACCTGCTGTAATCGATACTCCGTTGGAATTTTCATCGAGATAAGTAGATTTTGTTTCTCTTGCTCACTGACTTGTGGCCAAGTGAAAATCGCTTCTTTACGCTCTAAGGATCGCAAGGCTTTCATTAATGCTTCAGAAAAAGAACGCCCGATAGCCATTGCCTCCCCCACGCTTTTCATGGTCGTAGTTAACCGTGGGTCAGCGTCAGCAAATTTCTCGAAAGCAAAACGTGGGACTTTAACGACAACATAATCCAGAGTTGGCTCAAATGATGCAGGTGTGGACTTAGTAATATCATTTTGAATCTCGTCTAGGGTGTAACCGATGGCTAACTTCGTTGCAATCTTTGCTATTGGAAATCCCGTTGCCTTAGATGCTAGTGCACTAGATCTAGAAACTCGGGGGTTCATTTCAATCACAATGATGCGACCATTTTCAGGGTTAACAGCAAATTGAATGTTACAACCACCAGTATCAACGCCAACTTCGCGAATGATGTCCATAGATAAATCGCGCAATTTTTGATACTCGACATCCGTTAAAGTCATTGCGGGTGCAACAGTTATGGAGTCACCTGTGTGTACGCCCATAGGATCGAGATTTTCGATACTACAAACAATCACAACGTTATCTTTGCGATCTCGCATCACTTCGAGCTCATATTCTTTCCAGCCAATTATGGATTCCTCGAGTAAAACTTCAGACGTTGGACTATGACGCAGCCCAGCTCCGGCTATTTGTCGCAACTCCTCTTCGTTAAAGGCAATCCCTGAACCAAGTCCTCCCATCGTGAAAGAAGGACGAACCACTACCGGATAATTCAACGATACGACGGCTGCGAATATCTCCTCCATCGTGTGGCAAATGATTGATTTAGCTGACTCTCCCCCAACTTTTTCAACAATAGTTCTAAATAACTCACGATTTTCGCCACGTTGAATTGCATCGACATCTGCGCCAATCAATTTCACACCATATTTTGCTAATGTTCCGCGTTCAAACAGCCCAATTGCAGCATTAAGAGCGGTCTGTCCACCCAATGTTGCTAGGACAGCGTCGGGTTTTTCGAAGGCAATAATTTGTTCGATTATTTCTGGAGTAATTGGTTCAATATATGTTGCATCCGCAAACTCCGGGTCAGTCATAATTGTTGCAGGATTGGAGTTAACTAAAATGACTCGTATACCTTCAGCACGAAGAACTCGACAGGCTTGAGTCCCAGAATAATCGAATTCGCAGGCTTGTCCGATAACTATCGGTCCGCTACCAATAACCAAAACAGATTTAATCGAAGGATCTAGAGGCATTTAAACGTTCACCTTCTTGGACATAAGATCAATAAATCGATCAAAAAGATAGGCTGCATCGTGAGGTCCGGCAGCTGCTTCAGGATGATATTGAACAGAAAAAGCTTTACCCTCAAGAAGCTGTAAACCCTCTACAACTCCGTCATTGAGGCTAACGTGTGTCACTTCGCCGAGACCGTAGACAGTTGTGAACGCAGTATCTGTCGGCGCTTTCAAAGCAAAACCATGGTTATGGGCCGTGATTTCAACTTTCTGAGTGTTCTTATCAATTACTGGCTGATTGATTCCACGATGTCCGAACGCGAGTTTATAAGTTTCAAAGCCAAGCGCGCGTCCCAAAATTTGATGACCAAAACAGATTCCGAAAATAGGGATGCGTGCACCCAATATGAGGCGCACCAATTCAATAGTGTCACTCATAGTTGCCGGATCTCCAGGGCCATTGGATAAGAAAACACCATCGGGGCTTAGAGCCTTTATTTGCTCAAAAGTTGAATCATAAGGAAGGACATGCACTTCGACTCCGCGTTGTGCAAGCATTCTAGGTGTCGCAGCCTTTATGCCAAGATCTAATGCCGCGACGACGTATTTTCTTGGCCCAACTGCAGGCACGACATATGACTGAGGGGTAGAAACATCCTTAACTAAAAAGGCACCAGACATCTGTGGCGACTTTCTCACTTCTATAACCATTTCTTCACGAGATAAATCCAGATCCGAAAAGATACCAACGCGCATAGCTCCTCGATCTCGCAAATGCCGAGTTATCGCTCGTGTGTCTACGCCCTGAATTCCAATAATACTTTGTTCGATTAATTCAGATTCAAGATCGGTTTCTGCGCGCCAATTAGATGTTAACGACGAAGGGTTTCGAACTACGTAACCTGCTACCCAAATTTTTGATGATTCGTTATCAAGTGCGTTCATCCCCGTATTTCCAATGTGAGGCGCAGTCATAACAACAACTTGCTTATGATACGAAGGGTCCGTGAGAGTTTCTTGATATCCAGTCATACCTGTTTGAAAAACAGCTTCCCCAAAAGTACGCCCAGTCGCTCCCCATGAGCGACCTTCAAATATTCTGCCATCATCTAGTACAAGATAAGCCAGAGCCATTACAACGCCGCCTTGTCCAATACTTGAGAATCGATAACAGTTGCATGACCACCAAAAAATGTATGAGTAACTAATCCCGGTAATTCGTAGCCATGGTATGGAGTATTGCGACTCTTAGATAGAACCAAATCGCGATCAACCGTCCAATTTTTCGTTGGATCAATCACAGTGACATGCGCCGCAGAGCCGACAAGTAAATTGCGACCTTGTTGTGTGTATCTGCCGATTCGCGCAGGCGCGATTGACATGCGATCAGCGACGCCAGCCCAATCCAATAAGCCAGTTTCAACCATTGTTTTGACCACGATTGAGAGTGCGGTTTCAAGGCCAATCATTCCAAAGGAAGCTTCTTGCCATTCGCAATCTTTTGTTTCACTGGAGTGAGGCGCGTGATCAGTTGCGACAATATCGATTGTGCCATCTGCCAAAGCTTCACGTAGCGCCATCACATCGGCAGTGGTTCGAAGTGGTGGATTCACCTTGAAAATTGGGTCGTAGGTAGTTGCTAGATCGTCAGTGAGTAACAAGTGGTGAGGAGTAACTTCAGCGCTGACTTGAATACCGCGTGCTTTTGCCCATCGAATAATTTCAACTCCACCTGCTGTCGTCACATGACAAATATGTAATCGAGATTTCACATGGTCTGCCAATAGGACATCTCTAGCAATAATGGCTTCCTCAGCAATTGCTGGCCAGCCCTTGAGCCCTAAAGTCGCACTAATGCTTCCTTCATTCATTTGTGCACCAACAGTTAGCCGTGGTTCTTGGGCATGCTGTGCGATAACCCCGTCAAATTTTTTTATGTACTCCAATGCTCTGCGCATCACTAAGGGATCGAAGACACAATTCCCATCATCGCTAAAGACACGGACTCGAGCTAGTGAGTCAGCCATCGCACCGATTTCAGATAGTTGTTCGCCCTTTAATCCATGGGTCACCGCTCCAATTGGAAAGACATCGACGAGGCCAGCTTCTTGCCCTAAACGAAAAACCTGTTCCACTACACCAGCTGTGTCTGCGACTGGTGATGTGTTTGCCATTGCTGAAAGGGCAGTGAAGCCACCCTTAGCACCCGCCTTGCTAGCAGAAAGCACTGTCTCGCTATCTTCACGTCCTGGCTCACGCAGGTGCGTATGTAAATCTACAAGACCCGGCAAAATAACGTTTCCGGTTACATTAACGGTAACCGCAGAATCATCATTGATTGTCGGTGCAATATTTTCGATGACACCATTTGCGATAAGAATATCCGATTGAATATTTCCCAGAATCTTGCCACCTTTAAGAACGTATCGAGTTGCTTGCATTAGTTGCTCCCTACTTCTAGTGGCCCGCCAGCAAGCAGCACATACAAAATCGCCATCCGAATGTTTACGCCGTTTGTGACTTGTTCAACGATAACTGAACGAGCGCTGTCAGCTACGTCTGCAGAGATTTCTAAACCACGGTTCATTGGTCCAGGATGCATAACAATTGCATGCGTAGCCATTGCTGACATGCGTTCTGAATTAAGACCAAAGTAACGTGAGTATTCACGCGCATTCGGAAAGAAAAGATCAGTCATACGTTCTTGCTGGACCCGTAACATCATGATTGCATCAACATTGGGAATCACTGCATCAAAATCATATGACACTGAGGCTGGCCAGGTTTCTACCCCAACTGGAAGTAACGTTGGTGGTGCGACTAAAACTACATCTGCACCAAGCAGTGAAAGCAAGAGAACATTAGATCGTGCGACTCGAGAATGAAGCACATCCCCCACGATGGCAATACGCAGCCCTGCTAAATCATTTGCGCCTTTGGATAAATGCTTACGAATCGTAAATGCATCCAATAAAGCTTGACTTGGATGTTCATGTGTTCCGTCTCCAGCGTTGATAACACTGCCAGACATCCATTCGAGATCAGCTAATCTTTGAGCAGCACCAGATGCAGAGTGTCGTATAACAACGGCATCGGCTCCCATCGCCTGTAAAGTTTGGGCTGTATCCTTGAGAGATTCACCTTTACTAAGACTTGATCCTTTTGCAGAGAAATTAATAACATCAGCCGATAAACGCTTAGCTGCAGCTTCAAAGGAAATACGAGTACGGGTCGAATCTTCGGCAAAAAGATTTACTATCGTTCGCCCGCGCAATGTAGGTAGTTTTTTTACTTGACCTTCATTGATTCTCGCGAGTTCTGTAGCTGTATTCAAAATTCCAATTGCATCCGCAGCAGTTAAGTCAGTTATCGAAAGTAAGTGGCGCATTAGTTGGCCTCCCCTTCAATCACAACTTCATCAATCGAATCAATCTCAGTTAGTTGCACTTTTACTGATTGCCGTGGTGATGTGGGCAGATTCTTACCCACATAATCAGCGCGAATAGGGAGTTCACGGTGGCCACGATCGACTAAAACGGCCAACTGCACAGTGCGCGGACGACCGACTTCACCCAGTGCATCTAATGCAGCGCGAATAGTTCTACCCGAATAAAGCACATCGTCTATCAAAATTACATCGCGTCCAGCGATTCCAATTGAAGGAATCGAAGTGGGCATAATCGTTCGAGGTGGACGCAAACGTAGGTCATCTCTGTATAAAGTGATATCTAGAGTCCCATAAGGGATTTCGCGGCCTTCAATACCAGTCATAATTGTGGCGATACGCGCGGCTAAATGTGCACCTCGCGTAGGAATTCCGAGGAGTGTAATTTCGGCCGAACCATGGTTTCTTTCAAGAATTTCATGGGAAATTCGAGTCAACGCTCGGGATATATCCTCGGCGGACAGGGCTACGCTCATGTAAATCTCCTTCCCCACCTCTCAGGATGGGTTGTTAAAGGATGCGGTGCAGACTATATCAGCATCGAGATTGCCTTGTGGATATCACTGCCTCGGTGTGCCACCACTTGCCTAATGTGGGGCTATGAACTCACAACTAGATGAAATCTCAGCCCGACTTCGTTCAATCCGCCGTTCTCGGAATTTGACCCTAGCTGCAATCGAGAAAAATAGTCACGGAAGCATCAATGCGATTTCACTAGGCTCATATGAACGTGGAGATCGGTCTTTAACGGTTAGAAAAGCAATTGAAATTGCGCGCTTTTATGAGGTTCCACTTTCCTATCTATTAACAGGTCGTTCCCCGATATCAACCAAAATTGGAAAAATCATGATCGATCTGAGGCGAGTCAAAATACTCGTCCTGGGCTGTGGCAAAGAGAGTTCAAGCATCGAAAGAATTACGCTTTCCTTCATCTCTGGAATTATCAAAGCGCGACAGGATTTTAACGGTGAGGTACTTTCGCTGCGTGAAAAGGATTGCGAATATCTAACTATTTCTATCGGATGCACTCAAGAAGAGTTGTTGGAATATTTGGAACAAAACAACTTGCTAGTCAGGATTAAATAGAGAGATTTTCCTTTAACGAGGAGATTCTGCCCAATACACCATGTATAAACCCGGCAGAATCATCTGTTGAGAGTTCCTTAGCCAGATCTAACGCCTCATCTATTGCAACGCCATCTGGTACATCACTAGACCATAGAATTTCAAAGATTCCCAACCGCAAAATATTGCGATCAACATTGGGTAAGCGATCCATATCCCAGCCCTGGGCATAGGTCGTTATGAGCTCATCAATTTTGCGCGCATTTTCATGTACACCAATGACAAGTGAGCGCGTGTACTCCCGAATAGGTCTGGCATCTGGACCTTCTTCAACCACATCACGCAGGTTGAGCAGGTCTAAAACATTGGTCGCGCGAATATCGGCTTCGAAAAGTAAATCTAAAGCCGCTTTTCGAGCTTTACTGCGTGCTGACACTAGTTAGCGCGGCCTTGATATGACCCATCGCGCGTATCAACCATGACAACTTCATCTTGCTTGATAAAGAGAGGGACCTGAATTTCAATGCCAGTCTCAACAGTTGCCGGCTTTGTTCCACCAGAAGAACGATCTCCTTGGATACCTGGCTCCGTGTAAGTGATGCGCAAAGGAACCGAGGCAGCTAATTCGATATACAAAGGATTACCCTCATTAACGGCCACTACAGCATCAGTATTTTCTAACATGTAGTTGGCCATATCTCCAACTACGGCTTGGGCAATAGTCATTTGATCATAAGTCTTACTATCCATGAACACGAAGTCATCGCCCTCTTTGTACAAGTACTGCATGTCACGCTTTTCAAGAATAGCGATTTCAATTTTTACACCAGAGTTGAAAGTACGGTCAATAACCTTGCCAGTCAAAACAGACTTAAGTTTTGTGCGTACGAAAGCTGGACCTTTGCCTGGCTTAACATGCTGGAACTCGACAACAGTCCATAGCGCGTTATCCATGTCAAGAGTGATTCCATTTTTTAGATCTGCTGTTGTTGCCACGATTTAAACTCCACTCATGTCTGTAGTCATTTTTTCGGCCATTGTTTTCAACGGCAAGGGGTTCAGGATACCCGTATTACTCGAGCGTTTTTCGCACTTAGCCAAGCAGGGCTTTGAGGGCGTTAATCGCTAAAACATAAGAATTTGGACCAAATCCAGTGATAGTTCCATTGGCAACACCAGAGATTACCGATGTGTGACGAAACTCTTCGCGTGCCATCGGATTAGACAAATGGACTTCAATAAGTGGGGTCGTTAACAGTTCTGCGGCATCGCGTATGGCATATGAATAATGTGTAAATGCAGCTGGATTAATGATGACAGGAGTTTTGGAATCTGCTGCCTCATGAAGCCATCCGATAATCGTTGCTTCATCATTGCTTTGCCGCACATCCGCTTCGAAACCTACCTTCTTTGAAGAGGTTTCAATGAGAGATTTTAATTCGGAGTAATTGAGATCGCCATAAATCGAAGAGTCACGAATATCTAAACGCGCTAAATTGGGGCCATTGATGACGATTATCTTCATGAGCTAATTCTCTCATAGGCTTGCATTAGTTCGCTTTCATTTGCATCTTCTATTCGAACCACCGTCCCAAGTGCGCTCAAGGCTACAAAACGAAGTAAGTGGCCGCGAGATTTCTTATCCAGGGCCAATAATGGAAATAGTTTCTGCCAGGCATCTCGAGGGTAAGTAGTGGGTAGTCCAACGGTTTGCAAAATTTGACGGTGCTTTTCAACGACAGATTCACTCAACAATCCTTTAACTTGAGCCAATTCGGCGGCAAAGACTAAGCCAATTGATACGGCTTCCCCATGGCGCAGTGAAAACTTGCTATCAATCTCGATTGCATGGGCCAATGTGTGTCCGTAATTCAGTATTTCTCGATTAAAGCTTTCCTTAAAATCTGCGCTGACCACGTGTGCCTTAACTGCCACGGACCTAATAATCAGATCCGCAACAAGCTCTGCATTGGATCGAATTTGCGCGAGATTCTTTCCGGAAATTTTCTCCAAAATTTGTACATCTGCAATAAATCCAGACTTAATTACTTCAGCTAAACCGGCGGCAAAATCACGATCTGAAAGCGTGAGAAGCCAGGAAGTATCAATGAGTACTGTCTTAGGAGAATGAAAGGCACCAATGAGATTCTTTCCGTAATCACTATTGATCCCGGTTTTACCTCCTACTGAAGCATCAACCATGCCCGCGACCGTGGTTGGCACTGCAATCCAGCTAATACCGCGCAACCAGGTTGCAGCAGCAAAGCCAGCTAAATCGGTGATTGTTCCCCCGCCTACTCCAACAATTAAATCGGAACGAGTAAACCCAGCTGCTCCAAGCCAGTTCCATAATGAATGCAATGTGGCCGAAGTCTTGGCCGCTTCGCCATCTGGGACTTCGAAGAAATGTATCTCAGACTCTCCAGCGTTCAAGGCTTTGACTTGCTCTCTCATCGTTGAAGAAAAAATTACTGCGATGCGAGTGTGAGAACTTGCTTGCTGTAGTAAAGAGCTCTCCCATTGGCACCCGACGACAACATCGTATTCATGTTCAGAGTGAACGCGGATCGTATGCATTAAATCTTCTGCGCAATCGTTGTTACCAATTCTTCAACTGACATGCCATCTACTTTAATGGAATCGGTAGCTAAAGATTCATATATGGGTCGACGGGTCTGCGCTAACTCTTGCCATTGGGCGCGTGGATTACCGAGCAATAAAGGTCGATCTCTATTGAACCCAACACGAGGCGCAGCTACAGTCAATGAGACGTCTAAGAAAATAATCGGGGACTTGCTTTGCGCAAGAAGATCCTGGGCTCTTTGGGAAATCGGAGCACCTCCACCTAAAGCCAACACACAGTCAGGAATCTGCAACGAATCTTCGAGGGCTTTGTACTCTAAATCACGAAAAAAAGCTTCACCTTTATCTACAAAAATATCGGAAATTGCATGCCCGTATTCCTGCTCGACAACAGAATCGGTATCAACAAACAAACAATCCAATTCATCTGCGATTGCTCGCCCAATAGTTGATTTCCCGCAACCTGGTGGACCAATCAATATTATCCGTGGCATTTTTACTTGAAGTTTAAGTTCTGCATATAGCTTGTGAAATTACGACGTGTTTCAGTTAATGAATCACCACCGAATTTTTCAAGTACCGCTTCTGCTAAAACCAATGCCACCATTGCTTCTGCCACTACCCCGGCTGCAGGAACTGCGCACACATCAGATCTTTGGTTAATCGCTTTAGCGCTCTCCCCTGTAGCGACATCAATAGTGTCTAAAGCTTTCGGAACCGTGGAAATCGGTTTCATAGCCGCGCGAACACGCAATATTTCACCGTTAGACATTCCGCCCTCAGTGCCTCCGGCGCGATCGGTACGGCGAACAATCTTTCCCTTGGCATCTTTTTCAATTTCATCGTGTGCAACAGAGCCGCGACGAGTTGCTGTTTCAAAACCGTCACCAACTTCGACACCCTTAATTGCTTGAATTCCCATAACCGCACCCGCTAATCGTGCATCTAATCTGCGATCCCAATGAACATGTGAACCAAGTCCTGGCGGCATATTAAAAGCTAAAACTTCGACTACTCCCCCGAGGGTATCTCCATCAGCATGTGCCGCTTCAATCTCAACCACCATTGCCGAGCTGGTAATTGGATCAGCACACCGAACTGAATCTTTATCAATACGTTCTAGGTCGGTAGCCACTGGTAAAGGTGTTCCCTCTGGTACTCGAACTTTTCCAATTGATAGAACGTGCGACAAAATCGTTATTCCCACGCTTTGTTCTAAGAATGCACGGGCAACTGCGCCAAGTGCTACTCGTGCCGCGGTTTCGCGTGCGCTTGCTCGCTCTAAAATTGGTCGTGCGTCATCTAAATCATATTTTTGCATTCCAACTAAATCTGCGTGGCCCGGACGTGGACGAGTCAAGGGAGCATTGCGCGCTAAATCTTTAATCTCATCGAGTGGAACCGGATCTGCAGACATTACCTTTTCCCACTTTGGCCATTCGGAGTTACCAACTTGAATTGCTATTGGTCCACCTTGGGTTAGTCCTAAACGAACACCACCCAGAATTGTGACTTTATCTGCCTCAAAGTTTTGTCGTGCTCCACGACCAAATCCTAAACGTCGTCGTTCTAAGTGACGATCAATATCTGCAGTCGTTATTTTAACAGAAGCAGGAATGCCCTCAATAATTGCACTCAGTGCCTGTCCGTGAGATTCACCCGCAGTTAACCAACGCATGTGCCTATTCTTGCAGAAGTCAGGCGCAACCCGTTGCCAAATAAAGGCCAGTTCCAACAAAAATCGCCGGAGCCATCGCGATACTTCGCACATACGCCTTAGTAATCAGGATCGTTAGTGCAATTTCTAACGAGCAGGCCAGCAAAACTGAAAATAGCAAGCCAATAACCGCTTGGATCGAAGTGGGACGCAGAAATAGCACGAGCAATGAGAGCAATTTTACGTCCCCCATTCCAGCTCCGCACATACTAAAAAGGATGAGAACTACCAGGGAAAATAGCAGTACATGGAACCTAGGAAATCCTCTGAGAAAGACAATGCTTGCCAAAAGGTATGCATAAATAATTATGTAAATGTTTGGGATTTTACGTGATGAGTAATCTGCAATAACTATTGGCAGGGCGAATATGAAAATGAGCACCGGAATAGGCTAAAACCTTTTAGCAAACGGCGATCGTCACTGTGGATTACTTAAGTGCGTTGATCCCTACATTACGTAGGAGGGTATACATATCGGATTTATCAAAGCTGACTCCTGAGAAAATCTCCATCTGGGCAATTCCTTGATGAATAAGTAGATCCAAACCATCTATGACAAAACCCCCACGTTTTGCCCATTCACTTGAGGCAACAGTGGGCCAAGGTTTATAGAGCGCCTCAAAAAAAGGTGCCACAGTCTTTAATGGCAGTTCTATTCCATCAGTTGCACCGACCGGTGTTGTGCTTATGACCAAATCTGCATCTTCAATTATTGATGAACCGCTCCAATCAACAAAGGAAAACTGCGAATGTTGAATCGCCGCTGACATCGCTTCTATTCGTTTAGTCGATCGATTAACTACGGTGATGTGACTAGCGAGACCATCGCAGGAAGCTGCAGCGGCTCTCGCAGTTGCTCCAGCACCCAAAATAACTACATGGCCAGATATTTCGATACTGTGCATCGCAAGAGCATTACTAAATCCCACCATATCGGTACTTGTCGCTTTCCATTTTCCACCAGATCTATACAAGGTGTTTGCACTGTAGATTCGTTGGGCTAACTCATCCACTTCATCTGCCAGAACTACCGCTTCCTCTTTAAGCGGCATAGTTAAAGAAAAACCAGTCCAAGATGCATCTAGATTTGAAATGAAATCCGATAGTCCAGCACTGCTTACTTCTATAGCTTGGTAATTATGTTCAATACCTAGCTCTTCATATGCAGCCCTGTGCAGCAGAGGACTCAAAGAATGCGCAATAGGTGATCCTAAGACTGCGGCTTTAATCAATTGAAAGCACCTGCTTTTCTGTTCTTTGCATACAAAGCTTTCCACTGTAAAAATTCATCGTTAGATCGGGTAAAGCGGGTATCGCCAGGGGCTACTGTGATGAAAAATAGCCAATCTCCGCTACTTGGATTGAGGGCACCTTCGATTGCTGCGCTACCGGGATTACCAATAGGTGTAGGTGGAAGGCCATATTTTCTATATGTGTTATAGGCAGATTTGATTAAGGTTGAATCTGTACTTAAAAATATTTGGCCACGCACTTTCTTAATGTAGTGCACGGTTGAATCAAGTTGCAGCGGCATACCGATTTCAAGACGATTACGAACGACCCTTGAAACCTTAGAAAAATCTTTTGAATCCCCTTCGGCCTGAACAATCGATGCAATCACGAGCAATTGTTGCGGTGAGTACTTCCCGGAGGCAGCCAGTAAATTCTGCCCAGAAACCTCTGCCTTAAACCTGTCAATCATCTCCTGCACTGCTTCAAGGGCACTAGTGCCTTTAGCGAATGTGTACTGCGCAGGAAATAGCAGACCTTCAACATCAGAAAATCCTTTGGGAAGTTCAACATTCGAAAATGCTCTATCAACTTCGATCGCGGAAAATCCATACCTTATCAATGAGGTTTTAACTTCACTTTTCCAAGCACCCTCAAAAACCTTAATCAGATTAGGAATACGGTTAGAGTCTAACAATTGGAGTAATGCTTGCTTTGCAGAAATCTTTAAGTTAAGTAGATGGGCTCCGGGGGCTACCTGCGCAGATTTTGTATTGGCTACTGCTGCGCGAAAATAAGATAGAGCTGATTCGGTTACTCCATTTTCGAAAAGAATTTGACCGACCTGTGAACCTGTTGCACCTGATGGGATTTCGATAACAACTGTTGGGGATTGCGCGTTGATTGATGCATTTGGATAGTCAGGTGCTGCTGATACCTGAGAGCGAACTGCATAAATTGAAAATGTCAGCGCACCTATTGCGGCCAATCCGGCAGTCAGTCGAATATAGGCTTTCATCCGCGCTGCTTTTCGATTTCGAGAGCGAAATTTAGAATTGCCACGGCGGCGGCTTGATCGATAGATGCACGTGCATCTTTTGCCTTCACTCCAGAATCTTGCATATTTTTTGTAGCGCTCACTGTACTCAACCGCTCATCGATGAGTTCAACGGGTGCGTTCGTCAGCTGCCCCAGCATCAATGCGAACTCACTGGCCTTAACTGAAGATTGACTATCACGGCCATCCATATGTGATGGTTTGCCGACGTAAATTCGAATAGGTTCATATTCGGAGAACAGTTCCAAAATTTTTACCTTTAAATTGCCGTCATTGGAATTCAAAGTAGTAACAGGTGATGACAAAATTGCATCTGGATCACATACAGCTACACCTATTCGGACGTCACCATAATCAAATGCGATTCGGCGACCTCGTTGCATAACCAGATTATTCGGCTAGGGCTTGAGAAATCGCAGCCAACGCATCAACAGATTTTGCTGCATCTGTGCCTCCACCTTGAGCAAAATCATCTTTACCACCACCGCCACCACCTAAAACTGTGGATCCAATCTTTACTAACGCTCCAGCTTTGACTCCACCGGCACGGGCAGCCTCACTAACGGCGACAACTAGCACTGGCTTGGAATCATTAACGCTGATTAGTGCAACAACGACGTTTGGCGCATGAGAGCGAAGTTCTAGTGCAATCTTGCGCAGATCATCTCCCGAGATTCCATCTCCTAAAAGTGCTGTGATAACTGTTGTGCCATTCACAACCTTTGCACTCTTAGCAATCTCGCCAACTTGAGATAGTGCCTGTGCTGAGCGCAAAACAGACAACTCCTTTTCAATCTCTTTCATTGAGTTGATAAGACCATTAATACGTTCAGGAAGTTCTTCTACACGAGCACCTTTGAGGATCTCTGTTAGCGAGTTAAGCAAGATGTGTTCGCGCGCTAAGAATTTATAAGCATCAACACCTACAAGAGCCTCAACACGTCGAACACCCGCACCGATTGAGGACTCACTCAATAGTTTTACGACACCAAGCTGACCCGAGCGAGACACGTGTGTTCCACCGCAAAGCTCACGTGCCCAATCGCCAACGCTGACAACGCGAACTTGGTCTCCATACTTTTCACCAAAGAGTGCCATAGCACCAATTTTCTTAGCCGCCTCTTGCGACATAACCTCTGCACTGATTTCCAAATTATCAAGTAGCAAAGTATTAACGCGGAATTCAACATCATTGAGAACTGATGCTGGAACTGCACCCGTTGCCGGAAAATCAAAGCGGAAGCGCCCAGGTGAATTCTCAGAACCGGCTTGCGTTGCAGTTTCGCCTAGAAGTTCGCGAAAGGCTTTATGAACCATGTGTGTAGCAGTGTGTGCACGTGAAATCGCATGTCGACGCTCAATGTCGATAGATGCCTGGGCCTGTGAACCGTTTTCTACCGAACCACTGAGTACTCGACCTCGGTGAACAAACACACCTGGAACGGGAGTTTGTACGTCATCGATTTCAACAACTGCGCCGTTAGACAATGTAATTGTTCCACCATCGGCTAGCTGCCCACCACCTTCTGCATAGAACGGTGTGCGATCCAAAACTATTTCGACATCTTCATCGGCCCCGGCGGACCCAACGAGCAGGCCATCGACCAATATCGCATTAATCTTTGATTCACTTGTTACATGGGTGTAACCAATGAACTCGGATTTTCCACTCTTATCAACGAGTGCGCGATATACCGAAAGATCGGTGTGCCCACTCTTTTTAGCTTTCGAATCAGCTTTAGCTCGATCCTTTTGCTCTTTCATTAATCGACGAAAACCATCTTCATCAACTTCAAGACCTTCTTCGCGCGCCATTTCTAGCGTCAAATCAAATGGAAAACCGTAAGTGTCGTGAAGTTTGAAAGCGTCTTCGCCCGGTAAAACTGCGCTTTTGCTCTTCTTGATTGCCGCACTAGCTACATCAAAGATCTGTGTTCCACTTTTTAGTGTTTGCAAGAAACTCTCTTCTTCAGAAACACTAACTGACAAAATACGTTTTGTATCAGTAACTAACTCTGGGTACTGCGGACCCATTGCACCAATAGCTGCCACGGTGAGCTCGGACATGATTGGATCCATTGATCCAAGTAAACGCATATTTCGAATCGTGCGGCGCATCATGCGTCGTAGAACATAACCACGACCTTCATTTCCCGGCGTTACCCCATCGCCGATGAGCATCGCCGATGTTCGAGCGTGATCTGCAATGATGCGCAGAGAAATATCTGACTTCGCGGATGAACCGTACTTAACTCCAGTTAACTGTGATGCTTTCGAGAGAATTTGCATCGTTGTATCAATCTCGTAAATATTCTCAACGCCTTGCAATAGCGCGGCCATACGCTCGAGCCCTAAACCTGTGTCGATACTTTTTGCTGGAAGCTCGCCAAGGATTGGATAATCATTTTTACCCGATCCCACGCCTCTTTCATTTTGCATGAAAACCAAATTCCAGACTTCCATATAACGGTTTTCATCGGCAATTGGACCGCCTTCAGAACCAAAGGCTGGACCACGGTCGTAATAAATCTCAGAGCACGGGCCGCAAGGACCAGGAACTCCCATTGACCAAAAGTTATCTTCCATGTCGCGGCGCTGAATGCGCTCTTTAGGAACACCCATTTTATTGTGCCAAATGTCAGCGGCTTCGTCATCATCGAGATAAACAGTTACCCATAAGCGATCTTCAGGGAACCCATATCCGCCATCATCAATAGGACGCGTCAGAAGTTCCCAAGCAAGTGCGATGGCACCCTCTTTGAAATAATCGCCAAAAGAAAAGTTACCGCACATCTGAAAAAACGAAGCGTGGCGTGTTGTCTTACCTACCTCATCAATATCTAATGTTCGTACACATTTTTGAACTGATGTCGCTCGCTTGTAAGGAGGAGTAATTTCACCAAGAAAATAAGGTTTGAAAGGCACCATACCTGCGTTCACAAGCAGCAGGTTGGGATCATCAGCGATTAACGATGATGATGGAACGACTGTATGCGTTAACCCTTGACGGTTATCTGATTCAAAAAAACGCAGCCAGCGTGAACGGATCTCGGCGGATTCCACTTGTGAGGATCACTCAGCCTTCTTCTTAGATCGAGATTTCTTCATCGATGCTGCAGAAAGCAAAGCTCCAGCTACTTTAACCGCTGAGCCATTTTTGCTGATGAAAGATGTAGTGACTTCATTAACCTTATCTGAGAGATCTTCTGCATTTTTGGTGATGCGGTTAATGCTCTTAAGCGGTCCGTTAATAAGAGTTACGGTTGTATTGACCTCATCAATAAGAGGTGCGGCCTCATCCGTTAAAACCTTGAGTGAGGCCTTCGCTTCATCTATTAAACGACCAACTCGAATAATTACGTAGGCAACTGCCAGCGCGATAATCATTAACGCGCAGCTCGCGACTATCGTTGCAACTCCACCTGGACCCATGTTGTTAGCCTACCTGAGGAGCTTGTTTAGGCGCGCCATCGATACCGCTCTCCTTGCGTTGCGCCAGGGTAATTGGTGTTGGAGCACCAGTGAGTGGGTCCCCACCGCTAGCTGTTTTAGGGAAAGCAATGACTTCACGAATTGAATCTGAACCAGTTAGCAATGCGCATACGCGATCTAGGCCAAGTGCGATTCCGCCATGTGGAGGCGGACCATAGTTAAATGCCTCAAGTAAGAAACCAAACTTACTTTGCGCTTCCTCATCACTTAATCCAATAACGTTAAAGACATCTTTTTGAATTTGGCGATCGTGGATACGGATGGAACCGCCGCCAAGTTCAGTTCCGTTGAGCACTATGTCGTATGCATAGGCAAGTGCCGATGCTGGATCTTGTGCAAAAGTTTTCGCAAACTCTGGTTTTGGACCAGTGAACGGATGGTGAACCGCTGTCCATCCACCATTATCAGTTGGTTCAAACATAGGTGCGTCCACAACCCATAAGAACTCCCACTTATCGGCTGGAATTAAGTTACAACGCTTACCAATTTCTAATCTGACTGCACCCAACAAATTTAGTGATGCGGTGCGCTCACCAGCTGCAAAGAAAATAGCGTCTCCGGGTTTTGCCCCAGCTGCTGCAGTAATGCCAGCAGCTTCTGACTCTGAAAGATTCTTAGCAACTGGCCCACCCAAAGTTCCATCTTCATTAACCAAAATATATGCAAGGCCTTTAGCCCCGCGCGCTTTAGCCCAATCTTGCCATGCATCTAGTTCACGGCGAGGTGAAGATGCTCCACCTGGCATAACAACGCTTCCAACATACGGAGCTTGGAAAACTCGGAAAGTAGTTTCTGCAAAATATGAAGTCTGTTCCGTTAATTCGTGAGCAAAGCGCAGATCTGGTTTATCAGATCCGTAACGAGACATTGCATCGGCGTAGGTCATACGTTGAAGTGGAAGTGGAATTGTGTAACCAACGGCTTCCTTCCATACACGTGCAACTATTTTCTCGGCAACTGCCAAAATATCCTCTTGGTCGATAAATGACATTTCAATATCGAGTTGGGTGAACTCAGGCTGACGATCAGCACGAAAATCTTCATCGCGGAAGCAGCGCGCAATTTGGTAATACTTTTCCATGCCAGCCACCATCAACAACTGCTTAAACAGTTGTGGCGACTGAGGAAGTGCATACCAGCTTCCGGGTTGCAATCGAACAGGTACTAGAAAGTCACGTGCACCTTCAGGTGTTGATCGAGTCAGATACGGAGTCTCAATCTCTAAAAATGCTTCGTCCTCCATAACTCGGCGAATTACCGACGTTACTTTTGATCGCAGGCGCAGGTTAGCTGCCGGCTTTTCGCGACGAAGATCTAAATATCGATACTTGAGGCGTACTTCTTCACTTATGTCTGCATCATTTCCAGAATCAACTGGGAAAGGTAGTGCAGCCGATTCGCTAAGGACAACAACCGTGTCCCCCATGATTTCAATTTCTCCGGTTGGAAGATTCGGATTTTCATTTCCAGAAGGGCGGGCTAACACTTCACCCGTAATCATCAAACACCATTCAGCACGAAGTGATCCTGCAATTTTCTCGTCACGGATTACAACCTGGACCGAGCCTGATGCATCGCGCAGATCGATAAATGCAACTCCGCCATGGTCGCGACGTCTAGAAACCCAACCTGCCAACGTGACCGTCGTGCCGGCATGAGATTTGCGCAATGAGCCTGCGTCGTGAGTTCTTAACATGGTTGCGTTTTACATCCCTATAATTAAAGTGCGCTGATTAATGATGCAATCTTAACCGATGAAGTCTCACCAGTTTTCATCTCTTTTAGCTCCACAGTTGCGCTAGAAATCTCAGAATCACCTAGAACTATGACGTAGCGTGCACCGCTCTTATCAGCACCTTTCATGGCTCCTTTGAGTGCCCGGTCGCCAAAAGCAACTTCGACGCTTTTTCCAGAAGATCTTAGATCGCTGGCAATCTTCATCGCCATCTCTTTAGCGGCATCACCTAATGGAATGATGAATAAATCCGAGACAAAGGAGTTTTCGTTGATAACCCCTTCTGCTTCAGCAGCTAGTAAAGCTCTATCAACACCTAAGCCAAAACCGATTCCTGATAGCTCTTGGCCACCAAGCTGCGCCATGAGACCGTCATAACGGCCTCCCCCACCAATTCCTGATTGCGCTCCTAGAAGTTCGTGCACAAACTCAAAAGTTGTTCCGGTGTAGTAATCCAAACCACGAACCATACGTGGATTGAGAGTGTAAGAAATTCCGAGGGCCTCTAAATATTTTTTGACTTGCTCAAAGTGAGATTTTGAGGGATCGCTGAGGTAATCAACGAGTAAAGGTGCATTAGCCATAGCTTCTTTTACTTCAGGGCGCTTGTCATCAAAGAGGCGCAAAGGATTTAGAGCAGCTCTTGAACTGGTTGCCTCATCCAGATTCATTCCGGCAATAAATTGGACTAAGTCGATACGGTGGGCTGCGCGCGATTGGGCATCACCCAGACTCGTAATTTCCAAACGATACTTACTTAAGCCAATAGCTTTGAATCCTGCATCTGCAATAGCAATAACTTCGGCGTCTATTGCCGGATCATCCAAACCAATTGCTTCAATACCAACTTGGTAAAATTGACGATAACGGCCAGCTTGTGGACGCTCTGCTCGAAAGAATTGCCCGGAGTACCAAAGTTTTGCCGGAAGTTGACCACGATCTAAACCATGTTCAATAACTGCGCGCATCACACCTGCAGTTCCTTCGGGGCGTAAAGTGATTGAGCGATCTCCACGATCTTGAAATGTATACATTTCTTTGGAAACTACATCAGTCGATTCGCCAACTCCGCGAGTGAATAGCTCAGTATCTTCAAAGACTGGAAGCTCTATGAGTTGATAGCCTGCCAGACGGGCTGGAGTAATCAGAGACTCCCTGACGAATTCAAACGCTGCAGAGCGTGGTGGAACATATTCACTTACGCCTTTTGGTGCTTGGATCTTTTGTGCGGCCATTAGTAACGACCTTTCAACGCAGTTAAATATGGATTGTTCTTTTTCTCTGCCGCCATAGTGGTCTCAGCGTAATGACCAGGCAAAACCCTTAGGTGATCTGGCAAAGGCATAATTTTTTTGCGCAAAGTTGTCTCCATCGCTTCAGCTGATCCACCTGGCAAATCAGTGCGACCTATGGAACCAGCAAAGAGAACATCGCCGCTGACTAATATTTCATCCTCAATCACAAAGACTAAGGAACCAGCAGTATGTCCGGGTGCGTGGATAGCTTTAAATTTCATACCCACAAGCTCGACAACTTCCTCATTACGCAATTCTCTAACATCTACTGGTTCGACAAAGTCCATACTCGATAATGTCGCTATAAATTCTGGCCCATGAATGCGTTCAGGGTGCGCCAATGCAACTCGGTCCAAAGAATGAATATAGGCAGGAATCGAATACCCATCTGCAATCGGTTGAATTGAAAAGGTGTGATCGAGATGACCATGCGTAGCAATGACGGCAACAGGCTTGAGTGAATGCTTCTTGAGAATTTCATCCAACTGCTGTGAAACATCAGGCATGCCAGGATCAATAACTACGCATTCACTGCCCGCCTTTGGGGCAATAACCCAGCAGTTAGTGGCATACATAGGAGCGGCGAATGAGTCGATAAGCATGGAGTTGACCCCTTCGCCTACGCTTAAAATTGGAGCGATTGACGCTCACACACCTAGACAGGGTACCTTTTACCTCCGCACGATTCACGCTCATCCAAGGTGCGCCTTAGGTGAGCACGCACACTGATAGCGACGTTCCATAGTGGAACAACGCGCTGAAAGGGACTACACCATGAGCGAATTCAATCCAACACCACAAGCAAGTGCAGCATCGGCGTTAATCGGAGACCCTTCAGCCTTTGGCCGAGTCGGTGAGGATGGAACGGTTTTTGTTCGCACATCCTCTGGTGAAAAAGCAGTTGGTTCATATCCTGGTAAAACCGCAGAAGAGGCGTTGGCATATTTCGTTCGCAAATTTGAACTCCTTGCAGCTGAAGTTGCACTCCTCGCCGCTCGAATTAAAAGTGGCGCGCTAGTTCCATCAGATGCCTATGCCGCCGTGAAGAAACTGCGCGATCAAGTTAAAGAACTAAATGGTGTTGGCGATCTCGATGCACTCTCAGCATCTGTTGAACAGATTGAGCCTCTTATTGAAGGTCACCGTGAAGCATATGAGGCTAAGAAAGCTGCAGAAACTGCGGCAAAGGCGGCTCGGCGTGAACAGATTCTTGTTGAAAAGGAAAAAATTGTTGCAGAGGCCGAGACTCTTGCACTCTCCGAAAGTTGGAAAACTACTGGCGATCGCTTGAAAGTTCTTCTTGGTGAATGGAAATCTGCACCCCGTCTAGACAAGAAAGCCGATGCTGATCTATGGAAACGTTTTTCTTCTTCACGCAATAAATTTGATAAGCGTCGCCGTACACATTTCGCAGCTCTCGAATCGGTTCAAAAAACGGTAGTTGATGCGAAAAAGGGGATCATTGAAGAGGCTGAAAAACTAGCAACATCAACTGAATGGGTTCCTACAGCTAAGCGCTACAAAGCTCTAATGGATTCTTGGAAAGCGGCTGGACGCGGTAAGCCAAGTGATGATGCAAAAATGTGGGCCAGATTCAAAGCAGCCCAAGATAAGTTTTTCACTGCCAAGAACGCTGATCTTGAAAAGCGCGATACAACGATGGCTACTAATCTAATTAAGCGAGAAGAGTTAGTTGTGCTCCTTGAAGGACTTCTACCCATTACTGACTTAGGTGAAGCTAAAAAAGCGTTGCGTGATCACCTCAATGCTTGGAGCAAGATTGGTATGACTCATCGCGAAAAGCGAGCTTCGCTCGATGCGCGCGTACAAGCCGTTGAAAACGTTTTTAAAGAAGCCGAAGCAGAAACTGTTCGCAAGACTGATCCAGCTGCCAAAGCTCGTGCGCAAGAGGTTGTTAAGCAGCTAACAGATTCGATCGAAAGCTACGAAAAGATCGCTGCTAAATCTCAAGCTGCAGGTAACGCCAAGAAAGCAACGGAAGCATCTGAATCTGCAGCTGCGCGACGAGTGTGGTTAGAAGAGGCAATGAAGGGCCTAGCTGAGTTCAGCTAGTTATTTGTAGTGCGATAAACGTCGTACACCCCTTCAATATGTCGCACGGCTGAAAGAACTGCATCTAGATGTGTTGCATCAGCCATTTCAAAAGTAAAACGTGAGATGGCTGTGCGATCTTTAGACGTGGTAACTGATGCGCTCAAGATGTTTACGTGCTGATCAGAAAGCATTCGAGTCACATCAGCTAACAAAGAAGCTCTATCTAGTGCTTCTACTTGGATATTGACCAAAAAGACACTAGCTGCACCCAAGCGCCAGGAAACATTAACAATTCGATCATTTTGATTGCGGACTAGGTCATCAGCATTTACACAATCTGAACGGTGAATTGAAACCCCACTACCTTTGGTAATGAAACCCAAAATTGCATCCCCTGGAACTGGCGTGCAGCAACGTGCGAGCTTTACTAGAACATCATCGGTACCTTCGACATCAATGGCATTACTCGATCGCCTTGTTGTGCTGACTCGCGTTGGAAAGCTTTCCATCGTTGGCTCTGGATGCGAATCTTCTGCCCCCATAGATGAAACTAATTTATCAATTATGGAAGCGGCCGAAACATGACCATCACCCACCGCTGAATACAATGCCTCGATATCGGCATATCGAAGCTCATGTGCTAATTCCAAAAGTGAATGACCAGCAAAAATTTTCTGAAGAGGAAGTCCCGCTTTTCGCATCTGACGGGCTATAGATTCACGTCCAGCATCAATGGCTTCTTCGCGCCGCTCCTTGCTAAACCAAGCTTTGATCTTAGAACGCGCCCGAGGACTTTTAACAAAATTGAGCCAATCTCGACTTGGCCCCGCGTGCTCTCCTTTATTGGTAACAATTTCAACAACATCACCATTATTTAGAGGTGATTCTAGTGGAACTAATCGACCGTTAACCTTTGCTCCTGCGCAACGGATACCAACATCAGTGTGAACTGAGAACGCAAAATCCACAGGCGTTGATCCCCCAGGCAAGGCAACGACACTCCCCTTGGGCGTGAATACAAAAACCTCAGGTGTGCCTAAATCAAATCTCAATGCTTCCAAAAATTCCGAGGGATCCTCAGTCTCTTTCTGCCATTCATGCAACTGTCGTAGCCACAACATTTCTGGTGAGCTCTCATTATTTTCATGTCCTTGCTTGTACTTCCAATGCGCGGCTATACCGAACTCAGCGCGAGAATGCATGTCATATGTTCGGATTTGGATCTCAATAGCTTTTCCAGTTGGTCCTATAACAGTTGTATGCAAAGACTGATAAAGATTAAATTTTGGCATCGCAATGTAATCTTTGAAACGCCCAGGTACCGGACTCCAACGAGCGTGTATTGCTCCAAGAACTCCATAGCAATCTCGCACATCCTCAACCAATACGCGAATACCAACAAGGTCATATATCTCATTGAACTCACGACCTCGCAAGACCATTTTTTGATAGACCGAAAAGAAATGCTTCTTGCGCCCAGTAACAGTTGCCTGTATTCCATCAGCGGCCAAATCGGTAGTAACAATCTCAATAACATCATGAGTTAGCGCGTCTCGAGACGGGGAGCGTTCAGCAACGAGGCGCGCGATTTCTTCGAATTTCTTAGGTTCTAGAACTTCAAAAGATAAATCCTCTAACTCCCACTTAATCGCATTCATACCTAATCGATGTGCCAGCGGCGCATAAATATCCAGAGTCTCTCGAGCTTTGCGCTCAGCGCTCTCGGTAGAAACATGCTTCCATGTGCGGGCATTATGTAATCTATCCGCCAACTTGATCACCAACACACGAATATCCCGAGACATTGCTACAACCATCTTGCGAACAGTTTCTGCTTCGGCCGTAGGCCCGTATGTGAGTTTGTCTAACTTTGTAACGCCATCGACTAATCCTGCAATCTCATCACCAAACTCACTTCGAAGCTCTTTAAGTGAGTACGCCGTATCTTCAACTGTGTCGTGCAAAAGCGCAGCGATAATAGTTTCAGAGTTCAGGCCAAGGTTAGCCAGAATGTTTGCAACGGCTACAGGGTGCGTTATGTAGCGATCACCGGATTTTCGTAGTTGCCCCTCGTGTGCCTTTTCAGCCACACGATATGCGCGTTCAACGTCATCAAAGGTGCTTGTTGCATGGTGTTCTTTGAGCGCACTTATAACTGGTGCAATCAAAGTTTCCATTGAGGGATCGCTATCTGCGATGTTTACGTTTCGGTTGATTGCGTGGCCCACGTCGGTCCTCTGAAACAGAAGGTACAGGTGTGGAAGTACCAACTGGACCAGTGCGTCCGTTTACTCGCTTAGATAAAGCCTGCATCGCAGGTTCCTTTTCACGCAACTGCGCAAGAACAGGAGGTGCGATGAAAATCGATGAGTAAGTACCAACGGCTAAGCCGATGAAAAGAGCTAACGAAAGATCTTTAAGTGTTCCAGCTCCCAGAAGACCCGCACCAACAAAGAGGATAGAGCCAACAGGAAGCAGAGCAATCAATGATGTATTCATAGATCGAATGAGCGTCTGATTAACAGCCAAGTTAGTTGCCTGTGAATATGTGCTTTTGGAAGTTGACGTGATAGTCCGAGTGTTTTCACGGATCTTGTCGAAAACCACAACCGTGTCGTAAAGAGAATAACCAAGAATTGTTAGAAAACCAATAACTGTTGCCGGTGTTACGTCGAAACCAACAAGTGCGTAAATTCCAACTGTAATGAAAACGTCATGGACAACTGCTGCAATTGCGGCCACTGCCATTTTGGGTTCAAAGGCCATCGCCAGATAAAGCATTACGCAGATAAGGAATCCAAAGAGACCATAAAGTGCTTTGCGTGTAATTTCTTTACCCCATGAAGGCCCAACGATTTGCGTATCAATTGATTCAACTGGAACTGAAAATTTTGCTGCTAACGCATCTTGGACAGCGTTGTTTTGTGCAGTATCAAGTGCACCTGTTTGCACGCGAACCTTGTCGCTGCCAACAGTTTGGATAATTGACTCTCCGGGGATGCCAACCGCAGTAACTGCTGCACGAGCATCATCAACATTAGCCCCCACCTTAGTTACAGTGAATGAGGAACCACCCTTAAATTCAATACCCAAGTGCAGACCCTGCATACTTAGTGCACCTATAGACAGCATGATGAATATTGCAGATATCGCATACCAACGACGACGACGCCCAATAATTTCAATAGAAGTTTCACCACGGTAGAGACGTCCACCTAGACCTGAAATCTTTGACATCGTTTATGCCTCCTCTGCAACTGGCAGTGTTCCAGTGCTCTTAGCCGATAGACCTGACAATGGGTGACCTGATGCAAAGAAAATCATCTTTGAAAGAATTGTCACTATTGGTTTTGTGAAGATAAAAACAACGATCAAGTCGATAAGCGTTGTTAACCCTAAAGTAAAGGCAAACCCACGAACGCCACCTACTGCGAAGAAATACAAAAGAACTGCAGCGATGATTGAAACAAAGTCAGCGACTAAGATTGTGCGTCGTGCACGACTCCACCCTGTTTCAACTGCGGTGCGCAGTGTTCGGCCTTCTCGAATTTCATCTCGAATTCGCTCGAAATAGATAATAAATGAGTCGGCAGTTACACCAATAGCCACAATAGCTCCGGCAATTCCTGCAAGAGTCAATGTAAATCCGATCCACTTACCCAAAAGTAGGAAGAGTAGATAAACAAGTGAACCAGCTACAGCAAGTGAACCGACAGTTACAAGACCCAAGCCACGATAGTAGAGAAGTGAATAGAGAAGTACTAGTCCTAAACCAATTCCGCCTGCCAATAGTCCAGCATTGAGTTGGTCTGCTCCAAGTGTTGGAGAAACTTGTTGAACTTCACCACGATCAAAAGCAAGTGGTAACGCACCATATTTCAAAACGTTCGCCAAATCCTGTGCCTCAAGTTGAGTGAAGTCTCCTGTGATCTGGACATTACCGGCTGGAATAGCGGCCAAAATTCGCGGAGCCGAAACAACTAAACCATCGAGCACAATTGCCACTTGATTAAGCGGTGCCGCTAGAGATGTAACTCGAGATGTTAGTGCGCCAAATGCTGTAGTTCCTTCGGAGTCAAAAGTAAGAGTGACTATCCATGAACTTCCGGCTTGAGTATCGAGCACTGACGCTGCCTTTGATACTTGACGACCCAAAACTTCTGCTGGAGCTAAAATATATTTATTTCCGCCGGCGCGATCGCACCCAACAATAATGTCAGTTGGTGCATCTGAACCTGAACCCTGAAGATTTTCAGCCTTTGTACAATCTAAGGCTGCAAACTTTGCGTTTACTTCTGCAGATACCCCGGCTACTGGAGTTGCATTTGGATCAGCAACACCGGTTGAAGTAGCTGTTGCTAACACTTGGCGGAATCGAAGCTCTGCCGTTTGACCAACAAGCTCAACTACACGACGACCAGTGTCTCCAGGAACGGAGATCACAATCTGGCGGTTAGTTCCACTTCCTTGTGCAGTAACTTCTGACTCAGCAACACCGAGTGAGTTAACACGTTGACGGATAATGGAGACTGCTTGATCAATTGCTTCATTAGTAACTTTTCCATTCTCCCCCGGCGCGATACGCGGTTGAAGAGTTACGGACGTTCCACCTCGAAGGTCAAGACCTAGACGTACTGCGGTTGCACTTTGAACAAATACAAGACCGGTTAGCGCGATGAGTGCTAGAGCCAGAATTGCTAATGAACGTGCGGGACGGGCAGTCGTCTTTACTGGTTTAGTAGTTGTAGACATAGAGCCAGAGTCTAGGCGTCAGGCGCTGGCGTGTCGAAAAGGGTCCCTGGTTGAGCAGGTGGTGTTCGTCCTATATGAGCAAAGCCTGCAGCCGTTGCCACTCTTCCACGCGGGGTTCTGGCCATTAAACCGTTGCGAACTAAAAATGGTTCAGCCACAGCTTCTACTGTTTCAATCTCTTCGCCAACTGCAATCGCTAACGTTGAAAGACCGACCGGACCACCGTTAAAGCGCTCAACAAGGGCGGTCAAAACGCCTCTATCTAATCGATCCAACCCCATTTGATCTACTTCATACATCTCCAACGCAGCTCTGGCATCGGTAAGTGAGATCGATGATGCCCCGTGAACTTGTCCATAATCTCGTACACGTCGAAGCAATCGATTAGCGATTCGAGGGGTTCCGCGAGATCGCCCTGAGACTTCAGTAATTGCATCTTTGTGAATATCAATATCCAATAATTGGGCACTTCGCGTAATCACTTGAGCTAACTCTGAGTCGTCATAAAAATCTAAATGCGCAGTGAAACCAAAACGATCCCGTAAGGGACTTGGAAGCAGGCCGGCTCGAGTTGTAGCTCCTACTAAAGTGAAATGCGGAAGCTGCAAAGGAATCGCGGTAGCCCCCGGGCCCTTACCAACAACTACGTCGACGCGAAAATCCTCCATAGCAAGATAGAGAAGTTCTTCAGCAGGTCGCGGCAATCTATGAATTTCATCAAGAAAAAGAATTTCACCTTCAACAAGAGAAGAAAGAATCGCCGCTAAGTCACCTGCATGCGTAATAGCTGGCCCGCTAGTGATGCGAATAGGTGCCTGCATTTCACTAGCCAAAATTAGGGCCAACGTAGTTTTACCTAATCCCGGCGGACCGGAAAGCAAAATATGATCTGCTGGTGTTTTACGATGACGCGCAGCAGTTAATAGAACGTCAATCTGTTCCCGAACGCGGTGTTGACCAATGAAATCCTTGAGTGTTTTAGGACGAAGCGCTTGTTCCAATGCAGACTCTTCACCCTTTACATTCGAGGCAACTAGGCGCTCTTCTTTTTCAGCCACGTGAACTCTTTCCACTGGCTAACGCCAATTTGAGCAGTTCACTTAAATTCAGCTTTGCAGGATCAGCATCATTTGCATGCAAATCATTTACAACAGAACTAATTGCGCTATCAGATTCCTTTGGTGAAAAGCCAAGAGAGACAAGTGCGCTAGTTAACTGCTCACGCCAAGGTGGTTGATGGCCCTTATACGTTCCACCACTGGATAAATCACTGAGCTTGCCTTTTAACTCCAAAATCATTCGTTGTGCGCCTTTTTTACCAATGCCAGGTACTCGTTCGATTGCCGACGTATCCTCCTGAGAAATTGCGCGGGCTAGATCTTCAGGAGTTAACGCCCCCATGATTGAGAGAGCGACTTTCGGCCCCACCCCAGAAACAGTTTGCACAAGCTCAAAAAGATTTCGAACTTCTTCAGTCAAAAATCCGAACAAAGTTAATGAATCTTCCCGTACAACTAACGAAGTGTAAAAAGTTGATTGTGATCCCAGCGCAACATTGGCACTTGTTTGGGGGTTGATTAAAACACTTAACCCAACTCCCCCAACCTCGATGATCAATTTCTCAGATGACAAGGATCGAATTGTGCCTGTAAGAGTAGAAATCATTTATCCACGCAGTTTTCGTAAACGTGACTTTTCCGCTTCGACAGCTTGATTGATCCGAGCCGTTGCCCCACCACGCCATATATTACAAATTGCAAGAGCTAGTGCATCAGTTGCATCTACGGGCTTTGGAATGCTTTCAAGATTAAGAATCTTTTGCACCATCTGCGCTACTTGTGCTTTATTGGCACGACCTGATCCAGAGACCGCCGCTTTGACTTCACTGGGGGTGTGCATCATGACTGGTATTCCAGCCTTGGCAGCAATGAGTAAGGCGACGCCTGCGGCTTGACCAGTACCCATAACGGTTCGAACATTGTGTTGAGCAAATACTCGCTCAACTGCGATTACATCTGGGTTATAAAGAGTGATCCACTCATTTAAGCTTTTATCTAATTCAAGCAGACGGTTTTCAAGTGCCATATCCGATGGAGTCATTACTACTCCGACACCCACAATCTTTAAAGGGGAACCAGCAACACCTTCAACGATTCCAATACCGCAGCGCGTTAGCCCAGGATCAATACCTAGTACGCGCATCGCCAGCCACCTATTCCTCTTCTTATGTGCAAGTTTCTAGCCTAGGCCTTAACTCAGACGAAGCTATTCCAGGCTCGCCATAACCTCGTCTGAAACATCAAAATTGCTATAGACATTTTGTACATCATCTAGCTCTTCGATTGCATCGATGAGTTCAAATACCTTCTTGGCACCCTCTGCATCTAGCGGAATAGACATCGATGGCAGGAATGAAGAGTCCGCAGATTCATAATCAATTCCCGCGCTTTGTAGGGCGGTTCGAACTTGTACTAAATCAACTGGCTCGCACACAACCTCAAAAGATTCACCCAGATCATTGACTTCATCAGCCCCGGCATCTAGAACAGTTTCTAAAACTTTATCCTCTGTTAATCCATCAACTTTGTTGAGGATTATGACGCCTTTACGGTTGAACAAATATGACACTGAACCAAGATCTGCCATCGATCCCCCGTTACGGGTAACTGCCACTTTGATTTCAGAGGCTGAGCGATTTCGATTATCAGATAAACATTCAATCATGATTGCAACGCCATTTGGGCCATAGCCCTCATACATAATTGTAATCCAGTCTTTTGCTCCAGCTTCAAGACCTGCACCGCGCTTTATCGCACGATCAATATTATCTGCGGGCATTGACGATTTCTTTGCCTTAGTCACAGCGTCAAAAAGCGTTGGATTGCCTTCCATGTCAGCTCCACCATTGCGTGCTGCAACTTCAATTGCACGAATCTGCTTTGCGAAAACTTTGGCACGACGACTATCGATAATCGCCTTCTTGTGCTTGGTCGTCGCCCACTTGGAATGGCCGGACATGGCTTACACCTTCAATCTAGTCTGCGCGAATGAACTTACTTTACCTTCTCTAATGCAGGCTTTGCCACTTCCTCAATAAAGTATCGGTGGATTCGATGATCTCCAGTTAGTTCAGGATGAAAAGATGTAGCTAAAAGGTGATCCGAGCGCACGGCCACGGGATGCGCATCAACTGATGCCAGTACTTTAACTCCAGGACCAATTTGTTCCACCCATGGTGCGCGGATAAATACGGCCTTAATTAAATCCGCCGATCCATCAGCGAAGGTAATGTCAGATTCGAATGAGTCCACTTGGCGCCCAAAAGCATTTCTGCGCACAGTGATATCTAAACCACCAAAAGTTTTTTGACCTTCTTTAGCATCGAGAATGGAATCAGCTAACAAAATCATTCCGGCACATGAGCCGTAAACCGGCATGCCTGAAGAAATTCGAGTTCTGATCGGTTCAAGCAGGCCAAATATTTCTGCTAACTGGGCAATCGTTGTTGACTCTCCCCCAGGCAAAACCAGCGCATCAACTTCGGCTAACTCACTCGGACGTCGAACTTGCACGGGGTCAATGCCGCAAGCAATTAATGCGCTCAGATGTTCGCGCACATCACCTTGGAGGGCGAGAACTCCGACCTTCATGAGGTTCTCGAAACTACCAACCGCGATCGGCAAGACGATGAGGTGCTGGAAGATCGGCAACGTTGATTCCAACCATCGCTTCACCTAATCCGCGAGATGCATCAGCAACAACCTTTGCATCATTCCAAAACGTCGTTGCCTTGACACAGGCAGCTGCGCGTTGCGCTGGATTTCCAGATTTGAAGATTCCTGAACCAATGAATACTCCGTCGGCCCCCATTGCCATCATTAACGCTGCATCTGCTGGAGTTGCAATTCCACCGGCTGTAAATAGAACTACTGGAAGTTTTCCAGTTTGAGCAACTTCTTTAACTAATTCATATGGGGCTTGTAGTTCTTTAGCGGCAACATAGAGTTCATCTTCGCGCATTGAAGATAGACGGCGAATTTCTCCGCCAATTTTGCGCATGTGCTGCATCGCATTAGATACATCTCCAGTGCCAGCTTCACCCTTTGAACGAATCATTGCTGCACCTTCATTGATGCGTCGCAAAGCTTCGCCAAGATTTGTTGCGCCACAAACGAAAGGAATAGTGAAATCCCACTTATCGATGTGGTTTTCATAATCAGCTGGAGTCAAGACTTCGGATTCATCAATGTAATCAACACCAAGTGATTGCAAAACCTGTGCTTCGACGAAATGCCCAATACGCGCTTTTGCCATAACTGGAATTGACACTGCAGCTTGGATTTTTTCGATCATGTCAGGATCAGACATCCGAGCAACTCCGCCTTGTGCACGAATATCTGCAGGCACGCGCTCTAACGCCATAACGGCAACTGCGCCAGCATCTTCGGCAATCTTTGCTTGTTCGGCGTTAACGACATCCATGATGACGCCGCCCTTGAGCATCTCTGCCATGCCGCGCTTAACTCTGCCTGTGCCTTTTACTTCTGACATTGCCTATTTACTCGCCTTCGCTGATGTAGGGGTACATCCTACTTTGTCTTTGATGGCTCCGCGCTCGCAGATAAATAGGTGAAATCAGGCTCGGTATCGGTTAACGCCACCCACACTTGCCCAGGTGCAAATTTAATTTCGCTTCCATCCAGCAAAGTCCATTGTGTTCCGGCCTCGGCTGAAGCCCTGTTCCACAGCGCAGGAAAAGTTTTCCCACCGCGCAAGATATATCCACGACCACTACCAACCGTTTGTGAAAATGGTGTTACTCCGCCAACTTTGTCGTGGTATTCCGAATCAGTAATTGTAACCAACTGGATAACTAGAGTTGTCGGACCTAGAGTTTTTCCAGATTCTGCAACATCAGGCATGGAGTTAAAGTCCAACAACCAACGGTTCTCTACATGTGACCACGTGGCCAAGTATTTTGCGGCTGGCCAACGCATCATCACCATTTGTGTTGGCTTGCCACCTTCTGGTGCTTCACCAAAGCTCCATCCAACGTTATTGGATGAGGTTACTTGGTAGTTCTTTTCAACTATCTTGGCCATTAAAAGATCTGCACGCAAAACCATTGCAAATGGTGGGGTGCGATTTGGATCTGTTGTGTAAATAGAAGATGATTGAGATTGCCCACCAAGATTTTCTAGATACGCTCCCTGTATTACTGGAAGAAGTTTTTTCTGCGCTCCACTAAATGCGAAGGCAACTCGACCGTATTGACGTAAAATATCAATATCTGAAATTCGAGCGCTCCGAACCGGACCTATGCGCATAGGGATTGAGGACGAGAATATTGCTGCCAACCGAGTCAATCCACCCTCTACTTGCTCGATGTAAATTACATCTGCATCTTCTAGCCCGATTTGAGGATGTGCCGAATTTGTGTCGTCAATTTTCACTGCGAGAACGGGGCCATTAACTCCTGCACGACCACTGAGTACATTTGTCTCTACAACCTTAGGTTTGGCTTTTGAAACGACGTTGGCCACCGAAGAGCAGCCACTGAGAAGGATGAGTGCCAGAAACGCTGCAGTTGAACGTTTAAAGAACATCAGATTCAAACTCATAAGTAACAGGCAGTGGCGCTGTCCCTGCCAATCTAAAAACTTTTACTACAAACTTACGACGCACCATTTGTGTTGACGAAACTGCATCAGTGTGAATTGAAATAGCTATCCGGATTTTTGACGTTAAAACAGAAAGCTCCTGAAGTAGAGCTTGCTCTGGCGCACTTGCATGGGGCAGCCCATCTGCGATTAGCAGCCCAAGTGCGCCGGATAAACCACTTTCAGCCATAGAACGATTTTCAACATCTGCATCACGAGCCTGATAAGCAGCACCAGTTAACAACATAGAACTGGCGGGATCTGCCAAATCACTATGGGCTATTTCAAGGGCTATAGCCGCGCGCTTTTGCAACAACACATCTAAATTCGCCCAACTCGTTTCAACACGATGATGCAAGCGGTCTAAACGTGTTGCCGAAAAAGAGAGGTACCAAATACCTAAAAGAATCAAAAAAGAAAATGTCAGCAGATTTTTCACTTCTTCTCCTCATCGCGTGAAAGGAAACGTCCCCAAGCACGTCCGTCAGAACTAAGAGAAACACCTTGCCCGCCGACGATAGCCATCTCATAAATCGAAAGAATTTGCTCGGCTACAACATCCCAATCAAATAATTGTGAACGAATTTTTCCAGCAGCAGCTAATGTTTTTCTCTTTGACTCATCACGCAATAGGTCGATAACTACTTTGGCCAATTCTGTAGAATTCTCGGATTCAAATAGCGCACCAAATTCTCCGCCACCTAAAAGTGAATCAAAAGCTGGAATATCACTTGCCACCACACATGCACCACCAGCTAGAGCTTCAGCCAAAATGATCCCAAAAGATTCTCCACCCGTATTGGGCGCGACATAGAGCGAGACCGAAGACATGAAATCAGCCTTTTCTTTCTCTGAGATTTTCCCAAGGAATTCGAATCGATCGCGAAGTTGAGGGTCAATCTCTTTTTCGAAATCTTTAGAATCTCCAGGGCCTGCCACAAAAACCTTCACATCTGGTGCAAATCGAGCAATTATGGGAAGTGCATCAACTAAAACCTGCAGCCCTTTACGAGGTTCTTCAAATCGCCCGATAAAACCGATGGTATTTCCTGACCACTTTTGCTGTGCGACTCCATCTGAATATCGCTTGGCATAGATGCCGTTAGGGATAACAACAGCATCTGTTTCAAGATGATCTGTAAGAGTTAAACGAGCCGCCTCGGAAACTGCAATGCGCGCGGAAAGTTTTTCAATTGCTGGCTCCAAAATTGGCCCAATAGCAAAAATAACTTTTTGACGTTTTGCGGCTGCATGAAAAGTCCCAACCATGGGACCTTCAGCTGCCCAACAAGCCAAGAGCGAAATGGATGGAATTGCAGGTTCGTGTAAGTGGAGTAAATCAAAATCTCCACTTCCGATCCACTGGCGCACTCTGGCATAAGCAATCGGACCAAAAAGAACTCGTGCAACTGCGCCGTTGTAAGGAATCGAAATTGGTTTACCGGCGCTCACCACATAGTCGGGCAATTTCTCATCATCTAAAGCTGGCGCTAATACAGAAACAGTGTGGCCGGATACAATCAAGAATTCCGCCAAATCACGAACATGGTTTTGCACCCCACCTGGCGTATCCCAGCCATACGGACAAACTATTCCGATTTTTAGCTTCTTAGTGAGCATTATTGACGAACCTTAAAATCGCCATCAATCCAAATGCGCTGCATCATGTGCCAATCCTGTGGGTATCTAGAAATACCTTGAGCAAAAAGATCCGCACTTTTTTGAACAACTAAGGCTACGCGTTCACTTTCACTTCCTTGTGTTGGAATTTCGATAACTGTTAAGTCGATATGTATTCCAGCCTCAGTGTAAGAAATATATGCGCTAATCAGTGGGGCCCCGGTGCGAATGGCAAGTAGTGCAGGACCAGCCGGCATCCGCGCGGGACCGCCAAAGAAATTCACATCGATGCCAGATTTAGAAAGATCGCGATCAGCGGCAAGTGCGATAACACTCCCGCTTCGAATACGTTGCATCAATGTAGGAATAACTCGACCGTCTAACGGAAGAGATTCCATGCCGAAATTCTCACGGTACTGCATGAATTTTTTGAATAGCTTTTCAGGTTTTAAATGCTCAGCAACAGTGACAATTGTTGCGCCTCTCGCACAAAAATACGCTGCTGCATGATCATAATTACCGCAGTGAGGTAGCGTCACGATGGCACCATTTCCGGCAGCGACCGCATCCATCAAAATACTTTCATCATTGACGGTAACGGTGCTCAGAATTCGCTCTTTTGACCAATCCGGAAATCTAAATACATCACACCAATATCGCAGTGCAGATCGCATTCCCTGATAAACAAGTAGGTCTAAATCTAAATCAGTGATGTTCGGTGAAGTTCGCGCCAAATTCGAACGCAACCGAGCAACACTCTTACCGTTCTTCTTTACAAGATAGTCAGCCACATCGTTGGCTTTGGAATACACAAAGGTTTCAGGCAGCCAGCGAAGAACTCGCCACGCACCAAAATATCCCCAAGCTGAAATATTTTCAATCACTTCAAAAAGGCCTTACGCACAATTAACATGCGTTGCACAACAGTGATGGCTCCAAGTGCTGCCAGCAACCACATTCCAATAGCTAATACATATGGAATTCCAAGCCCATCTAATGCAATCGCAGACATCGCCATAATTAACCTCTCAGTGCGTTCTGCAATTCCTCCACTACAAGCCACAGAAAAACTTTCAGCTTTGGCCCGAATGTATGGAACCAGTAGTCCGGTGACTAAGGCGACGATGACTACAAAACTGAGATGGTCGCTCTGATTTATCAAATAAATACTGATACCCAATAAAATTGCAGAATCAGTTAATCGATCAATTGTGGAATCCAGAAAACTTCCCCACACACTTGCACCGTTTTTTGAGATACGAGCCATTGCTCCGTCAAAGAGATCACTTAAAGCAAATACCGCAATAACTGCAGTGCCAACAAAGAAATCTCCGCGAGGGTAAAAGAAGAGCGCAGATGTAATCACGCCGATAGCCCCTATCCAGGTCACCGCATTTGGAGTTATCCCAATTCGCAGGGCAAATGAGGCTACGGGTGTTATTAATCTCGTAACCGCTGGTTTCAAAGAACGACTTAACATCACTGCACATCGTAGGCTGACCCAGTGCAGAATCACACATCCGGCTTGAATCTTTGCGTCTTTGGCCACCCATCAGCGGCACCGACCGATGTTGCTGGTGCCTTAGGGGCGAGCATTGGCTCGAAGGCCTCTGGTGAAGTTTCGTTGGCAATATTTGCAATTAATCCCAATACTGGAATCGACCAAGAAACAATTGATCAATGGCAATCATTCGATGAATTTCTTACTCCACGCATGATTCTCGTAACGCAACTAGATGGCAACAATGCAGATTTTGATGATGCCGTTATGTTGGCCACCCGTGTATTTGATCAGGTTGCAACTCCTTATTTAGTTTTACATGATGACGATGGTTCGCCACGGGCGTTAATCTCACTTTCTGACATGGTCGTCACTGATTATTCAACGACTCCTCCAACCCAAAATCCATGCGAACCAGAGCATGAAACATTGGTGCAAGAGTTTCGCGATGAATATCTGGAACTTGTAACTTCTATGGGTGAAGGTGCTTTTGCAGCAGGCGTACTATTTCCAGCGATCCCTTTAGTCCTTGAAAATGGAATTGGGCTAGATGTTATAAAGCAATATCTAGCGCAACTCGTTTAGTTCTACCAAGCTGCTGCGATTTCATCTCGCGTCAAATTCAATAACTGTGGCAGCACTTTAGTCTTGCCAATAATCGGCATGAAATTAGCGTCACCACTCCATCGAGGAACAACGTGCTGATGTATATGCTCTGCAACCCCTGCTCCGGATATTGCCCCTTGATTCATACCTAGGTTAAATCCGGCAGGTGCTGAAACTTTACGAATTGTTTTCATAGCGTGAGCAGTCAGTGCAGAAATTTCACTTCTTTCGTCATCACTTAAATCAGTCAAATCAGCGACATGGCGATATGCGCATACCAACAAGTGCCCAGGGTTATATGGATATAAATTCATCACAACGAAAGCCGTACTGCCTCGGTGAACTATTAATCCTTCTGAATCACTTAATGTAGGAATTCTGCAAAAGGGACACTCCACATCGTTGCCTTCTAATGGCCGGTTTTCACCACGTAAATACTCAAGGCGATGTGGTGCCCACAGGCGTTGCCAACCATCAGGCATCCCTGCGCCATCAATATCCATGATTAAACCTGGGTGCGTTCAGATACAGTTTTTTGAATTTCGGCAATCGCTTGCGCAATTGGGATTCCATTTTTCTGTTCACCATTGCGATAGCGGAATGAGACAGCACCTGCTGCCATATCTTCCTCACCAGCAATAACCATAAATGGAACTTTCTGCATCTGTGCGTTTCGTACCTTTTTCTGCATACGATCATCGGAGGCATCTAGCTCGGCGCGGATTCCAGCCTTCTTCATCTGCTTAATTACATCGGCTAAATAATCAGCAAAGGCTTCTGCAACTGGAATGCCAACTGCCTGGACTGGCGCAAGCCATGGTGGGAACGCTCCTGAATAGTGTTCAGTGAGAACACCAAAGAATCGTTCAATAGATCCAAACAATGCACGGTGAATCATGACAGGACGTTGGCGTGAGCCATCAGCTGCTGAATACTCAAGTTCAAATCGTTGCGGCAGTTGAAAATCCACTTGAATCGTTGACATCTGCCATGTGCGCCCAATGGCATCTTTAGCTTGTACTGATATTTTCGGACCATAAAAAGCTGCGCCATCTTCATCTAAAACAAGTTCTAAGTTTTGCGCAACCGCTGCTTTTCGTAGGGTCTCGGTTGCTTCCTGCCAATCTGCGTCTTCTCCTACAAATTTTTCAGGATTTTTCGTAGAAAGTTCGAGATAGAAATCATTGAGACCATAGTCACGCAGCAAATTGAGAACGAAAGTCAATAATGAATCCAGCTCATCAGCCATCTGTTCCTTTGTGCAGTAGATATGCGCGTCATCTTGCGTGAAGCCACGTGCACGCGTGATGCCGTGAAGTACACCTGATTTTTCATAGCGATAGACCGTTCCAAATTCGAATAAGCGAAGCGGAAGCTCACGATAAGAGCGTTGACGAGCCTGGAAAATTAAGTTGTGGAAGGGGCAGTTCATTGGCTTCATGTAGTACTGCTGGCCAGGTTTCTTTATAGTTCCATCTGCATGGAGTTCTTCGTCCATAATCATTGGTGGGTACATGCCTTCGGAATACCAATCCAAGTGGCCAGATTTTTCAAAGAGCGCTGCCTTGGTTAAGTGAGGCGAATAAACAAATTCATAATCTTCTTCTTCATGGCGCTTGCGCGAATAATCTTCCATCGCCCGGCGGATGATTCCTCCCTTAGGGTGAAACACTGCAAGACCAGAACCAATCTCTTCGGGAAATGAAAAGAGATCGAGTTCAGTTCCTAAACGGCGATGGTCGCGCTTTTCAGCTTCAGCTAAAAGTTCAAGATGGGCATTGAGTTCATCTTGTGAAGGCCATGCTGTTCCATAAATTCGTTGCAACATCGGATTTTTTTCAGATCCGCGCCAATACGCCGCCGCACTTCGCATTAATTTAAATGCAGGAATGAGTTTTGTTGAAGGCAGATGTGGACCTCGACAGAGATCGCCCCACACAGGATTTCCATCACGGCCTAAGTTGTCATAAATAGTGAGCTCTGCTCCCCCAACTTCCACACTTGCTTCTTCACCTGCTGGACCTTTTATGCCAATGAGTTCACATTTGTAAGGCTCGTGGGCAAGTTCTGCCAAGGCCTCAGTTTCGCTAACGACACGACGGCGAAAACGTTGGCCGTCTTTAACAATCTTGCGCATTGTACTTTCAATCTTGATTAAATCCTCTGGATTAAAAGGAACCTTAGGATCAAAATCGTAATAAAAACCATCCTTTATCGGCGGGCCAATTCCAAGTTTTGTCTCTGCATATATCTCTTGCACCGCTTGCGCCATTACGTGAGCAGTTGAATGTCGAAGCACAAAGAGCCCGTCAGGTGAAGAGATTAAGACTGATTCAATAACATCGCCATCTTTGAGATCTGTCCACAAATCTTTGAGGGCGCCATTAATGCGACAAACCACTACATCTTTGTTTTCGGCAAATAAGTGCGTAGGGCGTTGATCTACTTCTATGGAGCGCGATGCGCCATCAACGGTTACCTGAATCATCTGCCTAGCCTACCGAATACTTATGAGCCAACGACGCAATTTCTTCTCCGAACGCGTGCGAAAGATGCAATGGCCTTGATTCAATGGAAGAAATCGCATGAGATAAACGCAAGCTACTTATGAAGAAGGCTGAAGTGATTTGTGAAACCCGTTCGGCCGAGATGCTCTCAACGGCTACTAGCTTGTTCTCAATCAATATTTCGCGAATGATTCCTGGCAGCACGCAATCAGAAGTTGGTGGCGTAACCCAAACTCCATCAATATAGCCAATGAGATTCGTGACCGAACCTTCGCAGATGTTTCCCTCAGGGTTGATTGTGATTGCATCATCAAAACCAGAAAGCCGAGCCTGCTCAAGAATGTCAATGCGATGCGTGTACGGAAATCTTTTGTGAATATCGCCGACGACTGGCTGTGGATGAATCCGAACATCGCAGGTCTTTGATTGTTCGGTATACGGCATGTGTACCGCAAGCCAGTTAGATTCATTATCGAAGCTAATCCGTAGCATCCCTAAACCTTGCGGAACTACAGCGAATAGGTCTACGACACTCTGTGAAATCTGTTTAGCGTCTGGAATCTCAATACCAAGTTCATGTGCACTTCTGTGCGCTCGTGCAATATGTCGATCCAACGAAAATGCGCGATTGCCCACGGTCTTTATCGTTTCAAAAATTCCTTCACCATCAAGCCAACCTGAAGCGGTTGCAGGTACTTGGCTAATGTCCTGTAGATGAGCGTTATAAATGACTTTCATAATTCACCGCCGGCAAGTGAGACTAGGCGTCTGGCTTTAAGTTGCGTCTCTTCCCATTCAGCTGCAGGTTGACTGGGCCACGTTATCCCCGCGCCTGTGCCAAAGCGCAACTTGTCATCTTTAAAGAAAATGCGAATAGCAACTGAGAGTTCGCAGGTATCTCCTTGTACCCAACCCAGTACTCCGCAATACGGCCCACGTATTCCTTCATTTTCATGAATGACCGAAACCGCAGATGATTTCGGCGCTCCGCTTATTGAACCTGGTGGACTAAGTAATGTAAAAATCTGCGACCACGTTGTGTCTTGCGCTAACTCACCTTCAATATCAGAGACTAAATGCACTAAACCAGGGTGGACTTCAGTTGAAAGTAATCGCGGGACGGATACCGTTCCACTTTTGCAAATTTGCCCCAAATCATTTCTCATCAGATCAACGATCATGATGTTCTCAGCCCTATCTTTTACACCAAAATCAGTAGAGCCAACTGGCGCTGTTCCCTTAATAGGTGATGTGCGTATTCGATTTCCCTCTCGTTTCAAGAATAGTTCTGGTGAAGCCGAGGCGATATTGATACCTGGGGCTTCAAGGTATGAGGCCCAAGGCGCTGGATTACCTTCCAACAAGACGCTAAATAAACCACGTAAATTTTCGGTATCAGTGTCAATAGAAATTTCTCTACAAGCATTTACTTGATATACCCACCCTTGTGCGATGAAGTCTTGTATGCGCTGAACATAAGTGACATATTCATTCTCACTTGCACTGCTACTCCATGTTCCATCAATTTTTTTCCAAGGTGTTTGCGGAAACTCTGAAGTACTAACGTCATCAAACTTGAATGCCTGAAACTTTCCTTCAAATGTTGTTGAGACTGCCCAGAATCCTCCATCGGCTAAACAAGCAGGATCATCTGAAACCTGTGACAGGCCAGTTGCCAACCGCCCATTCATCCAAAAAATAGGCGCATTGGGCGATGAACTCACAAGGTAACGGTATCCATTGATTTCCCACTTTGGCGCTATGGCCTCACCTACGATAGATTTCACCTCCTCGCGGACGTAGCGCAGTTGGTAGCGCGGAACCTTGCCAAGGTTCAGGTCGCCGGTTCGAACCCGGTCGTCCGCTCTCAAAACTTATCGCCGTTCACGTTAAAAATGAGCGGCGTTAGTTTTTGGTCGGATGGCCGAGAGGCGAGGCAAGGGACTGCAAATCCCTCTACACGGGTTCAAATCCCGTTCCGACCTCCATTATTAAAACAAGTTAAAGGAAGCGTTCATGAGCGATGACATCAGACCGTGGGGTCGCTATGAAATCTTGTCAGAAAGCTCAGATCACAAAGTAAAGCGAATCATCGTTAATGCTGGTGCTCGCTTTTCCTATCAACGCCACCAACATCGTGCAGAACATTGGTTCATCGTCAGTGGTCAAGCGAAAGTAACGCACAATGGCGTTGATGTTGAAATGGCTGCTGGTGGTTCAATTGATATCGCCAAAGGTGATCTCCATCGATTAGCAAACATTGGCACAGAGCCAGTTGTTTTTATTGAGGTGCAAAGTGGCTCATACTTTGGCGAAGACGATATTGAGCGTATTGAGGATGATTACAACCGCTAATTGCGGCCGTAATTTCGTGGGGTATGATTCCTCACTCAAGCAAGGATCGTTGGCTCAGCGGTAGAGCACCACATTGACATTGTGGGGGTCACTGGTTCGATCCCAGTACGGTCCACTTCAGTAAGTTCATCAAGGCGCAAACAAAACTATCGGAATGCGCTCATTGTCAGCCGATACAATTTCTACTATGAAATCCCCAACTAAAAAACCTATTGCCCGCGTGGTTAATAGGGTGGAACGTGCCGTAGGGCGGCGCGATCTAGTTTTGGCTCGCAAAAGTATTCGCGATTCAGTTGTCTCACTTGCCGGATTACTGGGTTGTCCAGTGCGCAATGAAGATGGCCGTGAAATTGGCCGCTTAGTTGATGTCGTAGTTCGACATGGGCAGGATGCTTATCCCCCAGTCTCAGGATTAATTGTAAAAGTCGGATTGCGTAAATCTTTTATTGATGGTGCGCGAATCGCAAAGCTGGGCCGCAATGAAATCCAACTATCGTCTACAACAATCAACTTAACGGATTACAAACGCCGCAGCGATGAATCCTTATTGGACGCAGATGTGCTCGACCATCAAATTGTTGATGTGAATGGGTTGCGCGTTGTGCGATCCTCTGATCTTTATCTAGCACCACTTGATAAAGAGATTCGAGTGGTTGGTGTAGATATCTCCTTCGTGACTTTTCTTCGCCGAATCTTTCCTGGTGCCCTTGGTCGCAGGGCTACCCCACAACATGTTTTGGACTGGGCAACCGTTGCATCCCTGGCCGATACTTCAGGAGTAGTAAAAACTTCAGGTTCAAAGACTGCGCTCTCACAACTTCGCCCTGCTGACCTAGCCGATTTAATTGAAGATCTCGCCGGCCGTGAACAAAACGCACTCATCGAAATGTTGGATCCTGAGTTGGCAGCTGATGCACTTGAGGAAATGGAAGATGAAGAGTTGCAAGGACTGCTTCGCGGTTTAAGCGAAGGCCGCGCCGCCGAACTACTTAGCCGCATGGAACCAGATGAGTCTGCAGAAGTTCTGCGTGATTTAGATGATGAGCACCGCGAAGATATTTTGAAAGCAATGGATTCAAAGATGGCAAAGCAGTTACGTCAGTTGATTGCTTTCGATGAAACTTTGGCTGGTGGAATTATGACTAGCCACATGGTTTTTGCTCAAGAAAATGAGACTGTGAACCAGGCGTTAGTTCGCCTGGTTGAAAACCGCGACCGAGACGTCTCTGACGGCGTGATCATGGTTGATTCAAAAGGCAAGTTGATGGATCACATTGCAATTATTGAACTTGTTGCCGCTAAACCCACCGCTCTTTTGAGCACGTTAATGGGACCGCCCTACCCAACGGCCGTGAACATCGATTCACCATTAGAAGAAGTGATCGAAGAGTTCTCTAATAACCGTGGGGCCTCAATCGTGGTCATTGATGAAAAAGGCAAGCCGGTTGGCCGCATCTTGGCTGATGATTTAGTTGATGCACTCAAGCCAGAGGAACAACATGGATTGTCTAAGGGAACCGGTGCGCTCTCATGACAACTCAACGCAAAATTCGTTTAGCTGCATTGCTCTCAGTCATGGGTCCAGGAATCATTGCTGGACTTTCCGATGATGATCCAGCTGGTATCACCACATATTCGCAACTGGGTGCAAAATTTGGATACCAAATGTTGTGGGTTCTGGTCATCTCCACGATTGCATTAATTATTTTCCAAGATTTAGGGGCTCGCATTGGCGTCGTTACTCGCCAAGGACTCATCGGTTTAGTGCGTCAAAAATACGGGGCTCGCTCTGGAACTCTTAGTGCCAGCGCTTTAATCATCGCAAACTTTGGAACACTCACCGCTGAATTTGCCGGTATTGCAGTTGCCGGAGAGCTCTTTGGCTTTTCACGTTTTGTAACCGTTCCTGCTGGAGCATTAGTTGTTTCATTCCTTGTATTACGTGGTTCTTTTGCCAATGTTGAAAAGGTTTTCTTTGCACTATCAGCAGTATTCATTTCTTACATCATTGCTGGCTTCATGGCCCACCCTGATTGGGGCCAAGCAGCACGTGGCGTTTTTGTCCCGTCAATGCCATTTACTCATGATGCGATCTACTTAGCGACGGCTACCTTAGGTACAACACTTGCGCCTTGGGGTCTGGCATTTATTCAGTCGTATGCTGTTGATAAGCGTTTAACACGCGATGATTTAAAACTGCTGCGTATTGATGTGTGGACGGGATCATTGCTAACAGGAATTATTGGTTTCTTCGTGATCATTACCTGTGCCGCAACTTTAAACAAAGAAGGTCAGACAAACATCACCGATGCCGCGCAGGCTGCACGCGCATTAGAACCATTAGCCGGCACAATGGCTAAAGCTCTTTTCGCAATTGGCTTAGTGGGAGCAGCTCTTCTTGCTGCATCAATCTTGCCTTTATCAACTGCTTATTCGGTAGGCGACTTAACTGGGCAACCGGCAGCACTCGATGATGGTCCGAAAGAAGCACCGCTATTTTATGCAACTTTTGGTGTAATGACCCTTTTTGCTGCTGGATTAATTCTGATACCTGGGTTGCCGTTAATTAAGGTATTAGTTTTCACTCAGATTCTTAATGCTATTTTGCTTCTACCCCTTCTAATATTTATGTACGGAATATCTAAAGATGAACGCCTCATGGGTGAGTTCGCCTCAAGTTCTCGCATGCGCGGCGTTTATGCCTTCATTATTTCGTTGGTTTCAATCTGCGTTCTGGCACTTCTCTGGTTCACAATAAAACCTTAATTCGACCGAAGAGTTAATCCTTCGATAAAAGTAAGTGAGTTTTGAAAAATCAATTCCTGGTCATAATCCAATGTAGCAACGTGATAACTATTTACTAACTCGATTCGTGATTTATTTGAGGACCCTAAGCCAGCCATAATAATTTCAGTATTTGAAACAGGCAAAGTGTGATCTTCTACAGAATGAAATAACTGAACCGGAACAGAAATTTTGCTTAAATTTTTGCGAGTTATCTTGAGCATTTTTAAAAGTTCATACACGCCGCGAGTCGGTAAGGCGTCATATCCGTGCTCTGTAATTCCAGGGCGCTTGATGTCGTTTCCTACGCTGGACCTAAGTTTTTGAAAATTAGAAATTACGTAAGCCAATTGATGCGGCATATAAGCCACATGAATCATTGGATTTACCAAAATAATTCCTGACAATCGGTCATTATGGGTAAGCGAAATATTAAGAGCTGTTCCGCCGCCCATTGATAAGCCTGCGATAAAAACGTGGTCGCAAGTTTTATAGAGTTTATTTAACTCAGCTTCAACCTTGGCGGGCCACTCTTGCCATTTCACTTTGTTTAGATTTTCAGGCTTTGTTCCATGCCCGGGAAGCATTGGGACGCTAACGGTGTATCCCTTGCCATTGAGAAATTCTCCCCACGGGCGCATCGATGGTGGTGCTCCAGTAAATCCATGAACAAGTAACACTCCAATGCGAGCATTTTTGCCTGAGCCCTGCGCTGACCAATCTTGCATCCAACCTGGGGGTGCGCTTTCAACTGCCATACCAGTAACCATACGCGGACTGTCAATGACAGTGCAATCACTTACCATTACCGCTGTGCACCTTTCGCAAACAACTTTCGTTGTAGTTGATCTTGAGACCTCTGGTGCTGCACCTTCTACTGGCGCCGGTATTACTGAAATCGGCGCGGTCAAAGTATGTGGCGGAGAGATAATTGGTGAGTTTCAAAGCTTTGTAAATCCTGGTGTTCCTATTTCATCCTTCATCACACAGCTCACCGGGATAACGGATGAGATGCTTTTCGACGCTCCTCAAATAGGAGAAATTTTCCCTTCGTTCATTGAATTCTTAGGGCCAGAAAATGAGAACGTACTAGTTGCCCACAACGCGCCATTTGATATTGGATTTTTAAAAGCAGCCGCAGTTCATCTTGAGTATCCCTGGCCCAACCATCATGTTGCCGACACTGCCCGACTCGCTCGCTATGTTCTTACAAAAGATGAAGTCATCAACTGCAAATTAGCTACGTTGGCCGAGTTCTTTGGCGCAACTACTTCACCTACTCACAGAGCTCTAGATGATGCGCGAGCCACAGTAGATGTATTGCACGGAATCATTGAAAGATTGGGTGGATTTGGTATCACTACTTTGCCAGAGTTTAAAAAAGTTAAGAAGAGGCTAGTTTCTGGGTAAGTTCTGCCCACTTGGCTACTAGTTCAGTCGCAGCACCACTATCAATTGCCTGCGTTGCTTTTTCGATACCAGCCGAAATTCGATCATGCAATGACACATCCATTGCACCTTCATAGGCAGCTATCGCAGCGGCGGCGTTGAGTACAACGGCATCACGTGGAGCACCTTTTTCACCGTCGAAAATTGCGGTGGAGATCCGCGCATTTTCAACTGCGTCTCCCCCGACTAAGGCCGAGATAGGTGCACGTTTGATACCGAAATCAAGAGGGTCCAGCAGATCGCTCGATATTTGCCCATTACCAATTGTTAAAACAGAGGTTGTTGTTGCCAAGGTAATTTCGTCGATTCCATCATCGCCACGGAAAACAAAGCCATCTACGCCTTTTTCGACAAGAACTTGCGCCATTACTAAGTGCATTCGATCATTTGCTACACCGATAGCTGCAGCCTTTGGCCGTGCAGGATTTGCCAGTGGACCCAGAATATTAAAAACTGTTGGTACACCTAACTCTTTGCGAGCAGGCGCAGCAAATTTCATAGCTGGGTGAAAAACTGGAGCGAAACAGAAACCAATTCCTAGGGCATGAAATGTAGTTTCTACACCTTTGCCGTCCAGGGTTATGGCAATTCCCAGAGCTTCCAATAAGTCAGCCGCACCAGATTTAGAAGAAGCTGCTCGATTCCCGTGCTTGATAACTTTAGCGCCAGCTGCTGCTGCAATAATTGCCGCCGTTGTTGAAATATTTATTGTGTGTGCACCATCTCCGCCAGTTCCTACAGTGTCGACGGCGCGCTCAGTAATTGAAATAGGCGCTGAATGCTCGTACATCTGGGCAACTAATGCGCCGACTTCCTCAGAAGTTTCACCTTTTGTTTTTAATGCAATCAGAAACTTTTTAATTATTTCGGTATCTGCATTTCCTTCAAGAATCTGCTTCATGCACCATTGAACATCTTTCGGTTCAAGATTTTGACCAACTTCTAGAGTGGAAAAATATTGATCCCACTGAGTCTGCGACATGATTACCTATTTAAACTGTGGCGAGCTTTGTCCCGCGCAATAGTTCAGCAGCGCTCTTGGCCAAGGTAAATGGATCGATGGGATGAACAACTGATGCTTCAGCTAATGACCATGCCGCTAGCCATGCATCCTCTTTTCGCCCTGTAATCACAAGGACTGGAGGGCAGTTAAAGACCTCGTCTTTAAATTGACGTGCAATTCCTAGTCCACCTTCGGGTACAGCTTCACCATCTAAAATGAATAGATCAATCCCAGCTTTTGAATCAACAAAAGCACGAAGCGCTGCCCCAGTAGCAAACTCATGAATCTGGTGTTCGCCCACATCGCTGGCGGTTTGGCTACCAAGGGCGTTAATAATGGCGTCACGAATAGTTGAATCATCTGCATAGATGACGATCTGTTTCTTTGCCATGGCTGTAAGTCTAAAGGTCTTCTGAGGTTGTCGCCTTCGATTTTCACCGCCCAAAGCATGTGGCCTGTTTCACCCCTGATGAGAGGTAATAATCTGGCTGAAAGGGGGTTCGGGTAAGACTCAGGCGTGGTTTTCGGGAATAATCACCTCCATGTCAACTGCATCCGTATCGGCCCATCACAAGATCACCCGCCCCAATGCCGTTGCTGTTGGAACAATCGTTTGGCTTTCAAGTGAACTCATGTTTTTTGCCGCACTCTTTGCTATTTATTTCACAACACGGGCAGTTCAAGGACCAACCATTTGGACCGAGTCAAACCAGATTCTCAACATTCCTTTTGCAGCACTCAACACAACGGTGCTGGTTCTTTCATCAGTAACGTGTCAGTTCGGAGTATTTGCTGCTGAGCGTTTTCAGAATCGCCGCACCGGATCCATTATCCAAATGAACAAATGGGGAATGCGTGAGTGGTTTGCTTTAACATTTTTAATGGGTTCATTCTTTATTGGTGGTCAAATATTTGAATACGCATCATTAGTTCAGGAAGGCTTAACACTTTCATCAACTGCCTATGGATCCGTTTTTTACATTGCTACAGGTTTCCACGGTTTACACGTAACTGGTGGCCTTATTGCTTTTCTTGTCGTAATGATCCGCGTTTCTAAAGCCCGTCGCTTTACACACCAGCAAGCAACTACGGCAATCGTCGTTTCCTATTATTGGCACTTTGTTGATGTTGTGTGGATCGCCCTCTTCTCTGCTATTTACCTGATTAAGTAAGGGAGTACATACACTTCGTGAAACGCTTATCGCGCTACCGCAGACACAAGGCCGCAGGTCCTGCCCTTCTTATTTTCGCCCTATTGGCAATTGGCACAACTTTTTCAGTAGCTAGCGCCACAGTGAAGGCGTCACCAACTTCATTTGCGCGCTCTGCAGTAATTGATGAAGGTAAACAAATATTTCTTAAGGGTTGTTCTTCATGTCATGGTCTTAACGCAGAGGGTGGCGCAGTTGCACCATCTCTTATTGGCGTCGGTGCGGCTTCGGTAGATTTCCAAGTTGGAACAGGTCGTATGCCAATGGCGGATATGAGCCAACAAGCTATGCGTAAGAAGCCTGTCTACAACGCCGAAGAAACTGCGGCATTAGCGGCATATGTTGCTTCGCTTGCTCCCGGCCCAGCAATTCCTGATGATTCAGTTTTAAATTATGAACGAGATGGCAACACTGCACAAGGTGGTGAGCTATTTCGCAACAACTGCGCCATGTGCCACAACTTTGCGGGCCAAGGTGGTGCGTTGACTCAAGGTAAATATGCACCAACACTTATGGGCGTAGAACCAAAGTACATCTACGAAGCATTGATAACTGGTCCACAATCAATGCCAGTTTTTAGCGATAAAACAATTACTCCCGCAGAAAAACTTTCACTTATCAAATGGATTAAGGCAGCTGAGGCTGAACCAAATCTAGGTGGAGCGACAATGGGGCGAATTGGACCAGTAACTGAAGGCCTATTGGCATGGGTTCTAGGAATAGGACTGCTTATTGGTATTGCAGTCTGGCTAACTACGAGAGCAAGGTAGGCGAAACGTGTCTAATGAATTAGTTCCAACTGATGATTCGATTGCACCTGCCCATGCACCTCGATCTACTGATATCAACCCAAAGGCTGAGAAGCGTGCTGAACAACAAATTGCAATTCTCTTTGGACTCTCCGCGCTGGGTTCACTCTTACTGATTTATTCTTACGTTTTTGTCACTAAAGACGTCTTCATTTTCATTCCTATTATGGGAAATCAAAATGCACAGCAACTTGGTATCGGTATTGGTATGGCAATGTCCCTATTCTTTATCGGCATCGCTGCCATTCACTGGGCAAAGACATTGATGTCAGATGTTGAAGTAGTAAATCACCGTCATGAGTTTCGCTCCAGCGATGAAGATCGTGAAGAATTTGTTAAGACTGTTAAAAACGGCGTTGCCGCTGCCGGTCTTGGTCGTCGTAAGTTGATAAAACGATCACTGGGTGTGGCCATCGGTTTCTTTGCTCTACCTCCCGTGCTACTTCTACGCGACCTAGGCCCATTGCCAAAGAAGCAGTTGGAAACAACAAACTGGAAAGCTGGAACCCGTCTACTGACCGATCCAGGCAATCGTCCAATATTGGCGTCAGATCTTGAAGTTGGCGCCGTTGTTCAAGTCTTACCGGCAGTTGAAAATGAAGATGAGCGACCCCTCAGTGATATTGCTAAAGATCCAGTTCTGCTCATCAGATTGCGTGAACAAGATTTTCAATTAACCCCCGAAAAACTTGCGATGACTCATAATGGAATCATCGCCTTTTCTAAGATCTGTTCACACATGGGATGCGCAGTTGCGCTGTATGAACAGCAAACTAAGCATTTGTTATGTCCATGCCACCAGTCAACATTTGACGTGACACGTGGCGCTAAAGTGATTTTTGGGCCAGCCGCACGCCCACTACCTCAACTCGATATCACAGTCGATGGTGAGGGATATTTAATTGCACGTGCAGCATTTAATGAACCAGTCGGACCTAGTTTCTGGGAGCGTAACTCACAATGACACCTGTAGAGAAAACTATTGGTAACGCAGCTAACTTTGTCGATGAAAGGTTAGGAGCGGCCGGTTGGGTTAAGAAGTCACTCAATAAGGTCTTCCCTGATCACTGGTCCTTCATGCTCGGTGAAGTATGCATGTATTCATTTGTTATTCTGCTTCTCTCTGGAACGTTCTTAACTTTCTGGTTCGATCCTTCTCAGCGCGATGTAATTTACAACGGCGTGTACGAACCACTTAAAGGTTTGAAGATGTCAGCTGCATACGCTTCAACACTCGATATTTCATTTGAGGTACGTGGTGGCCTATTGATGCGCCAGATTCACCACTGGGCAGCAAATATCTTTATGGCCGCTATCGTGGCTCACCTTCTTCGCGTTTTCTTCACTGGCGCATTTAGAAAACCACGCGAGTTCAACTGGATCCTAGGAATTCTCTTGCTCACTCTTGGTCTAGTTGAAGGTCTATTTGGTTATTCCTTGCCAGATGATTTGCTTTCAGGAACCGGACTTCGCATCACCTCGGCAATTATTCAAGCCCTACCGGTAGTTGGAACATATATTTCATTCTTCTTATTCGGCGGCGCTTTCCCTGGGACTGGATTTATTCCACGAATTTTCACGCTCCACATCCTAATAATTCCGGGAATCTTCCTTGCGGTGATCACAATTCACGTGATGTTGGTTTGGTACCAAAAACACACACAGTTCCCTGGTGTTGGTCGTACAGAAAAGAACGTTGTTGGACATCCAATCTTGCCTGTCTACATGGCTAAAGCCGGCGGATTCTTCTTCGTTGTATTTGGCGTAATCGCATTCTTATCAGCCGTTGCATCTATTAACCCAATTTGGTTATACGGTCCGTACACACCTGGGCAGATTTCTGCGGGCTCTCAACCGGACTGGTACATGGGGTGGCTAGATGGATTAGTTCGTATGGCTCCCCCATTAGAAACTCATGCTTTTGGCCACACAATTTCTTGGAATATTTTAATTCCAGCGCTCATAGTCCCTGGAATCCTTTTTACGGGAATGGCCCTGTACCCATTTATTGAAAGCTGGATAACTGGAGACAAGCGCGAACACCATCTACTCGATCGTCCTCGCAACGTACCTAACCGAACAGCACTTGGTGTCATGTCCATTACTTTCGTAATGGTCGCACTCATCAATGGTGGTAACGATATTTTGGCAACTAATTTCCATTTATCTATTAATCAAATTATGTGGTTCTCACGTATCGGCATATTTGTTCTGCCACCGATCGCCTTTGTGATAACTAAACGTTTGTGTTTGTCGCTGCAGCGCGCAGATCGTGACTTGCTATTACACGGAAGTGAAACTGGCCGACTACTTCGGCTACCTCATGGTGAGTTCGTCGAGGTCCACGAACCTATCTCTGCAGAAAAAGCTTTCCTACTGCAATCACATGAAGAGCCGATAGCACTTGAGCTATCTGAAGTTGATTCCAGAGGCGTTCGACGACCTGGTGCTTTGAAGAACAAGGTGCAGCGACGCTTAAGTAAAGCTCATGCAGTTTCTGTTCCTAAGGTCAGTGAACAAGAGTTAAAAGAGATCGAACACCACTAGTTCTTTTTACGTATTACAAGCCAAACACCCAGGGCGGTAATTCCTATTCCAAGGAAGCCTTGGGTGTTTACTTTTTCACCAAAAAGAGCATATGCCTCAAGTGCCGTAGCTGGCGGTACTAAGTAAAACAGTGACGAAACCGAAGCAGCACTACCTGTATTGAGCAACCAGAGCAATATCAGTACTGCACCTACCGACAGCGCAATGATTAACCACACCATTGAAGCTACAAACTTAGGTGTGAAATCAATATGTGTTCCACCCGTTACGCCCGCACCCACGGCCAATATCGCCCCTGCTGCAAGGTACTGGTACGCGGTGCCGGCCAACATTGGAATACCCGCACCAAACTTTTTCTGCATCAGCGTGGCGGTTGTGCTCCCAAGCAATGCAACAAACACTGCAGCAATACCCACTTTTGAAACTGAACTATCGAATGTAGGACCAAGAACCAATACAACTCCGATAAGTCCAAGAACTAATCCAATAAATTGGGTGCGACGTAGTTTCTCACCCAGAATATTCACTGCAAGAAGAGAGACCAAAACCGGCTGCAAACTCGTAATAACTGCCGCCACACCTGCCGAAACTCCTTTAGAAATTGCGAAGAAGACTCCCCCTAAGTAGAAGGCATGTAAAAATAAGCCAATAAGTGCTGATTTAACTATTTCATTCTTTCGCAAATCCAGCGGAAATCTCAGAATTCGCGCGATGATAATAAGAATTGCTGCGGCGATAAAAATACGTAGCGATAGAAAAATGAAGGGATCCGCGTAAGGCAGTCCGTATTTTGCTCCGACAAAGCCCGTGCTCCATAAAAATACAAATAGATATGGAGCTAAGCGTGCGGTCTTCAACCTTCGCAGAGGGCTTTGAGCGCCACCAAACTCTTGGCCATCCACTTCGGATTTCTGGCGATTGAGCCAGTCTTCTTAAGCCACCATTTGGAGATAGATGGAATCGAATTGCCATCAAAAATCTCTGTTACTTGAGTTTGTCCATTTCCTAAATCTTCAAGTTCATACGACCAGGTCCACTTCATCAAATGGCACCAGGTGATTTTTTTGTTTTCTTCAAAAGACACCACTGTATTTGTGATGCGATAAGGAACTTTAATTTTCATAGCCATGCCAAACTTTGCACCTTCATATAAGCGAGCCGGACCTGAGATTGATTCGGTAATCGTCCCCGATCCATCAAATCGTGCGTGAGCACGAGGGTCGGCTAAAAGATCGAAAATCTTTGCTGCGGGTGCATTAATAACGATTCGAGCTGCGGCTGTATTTGGGTTTTCAACTGAAAGAATTTCTGCACGTACCTGAGACATCAATGAGCCCCTGATACGACCGGCTTTTCATACTCAGTCACCATGCCAATGATGGAGATGACCAAAGCACCTAATGAAATTACGGTCAACCACCAACCAATAACGAGTGAGAGAGTTAATGCGCACATGCTTAAAGCAACTGGTAATGGCCACCAAGAATGAGGGCTATAAAAACCTAGGTCGCCGGCACCATCTGAAATTAATGCCGTTTCATTATCTTCCGGAAGAATTTGTCCGATTCGGCGCTGAGTGAACCAAACATAAAAGCCAACCATTCCAGCAAGTGCTGCCGCAAGAAGCATCCCACCAATTCCCACCGGTTCACCGCCAACTTGCCAATAAATAATCGTCATCAAAACATAAAACACTGATAGACCAATAAATAGCTGCCAAGAAACCTTCATAGTTTGTTAGTGCCCTTCAGTCTTGATGTGCGGGTGATGCAGATCAAATGCTGGGCGCTCAGATGAAATGCGAGGCATAGTTAAAAAGTTGTGGCGTGGTGGTGGGCATGATGTTGCCCATTCCAGCGATGCCCCATAACCCCAAGGATCATCAACTCCGACTAGAGGTGCTTTTCGAGTGATCCAAATGTTAACCATAAAAGGAATCATTGAGAATGCAAGCAAGAAAGAACCGATTGTTGAAACTTCATTCATAAATGTGAATCCATCGGTTGGAAGATAATCGGCGTAGCGACGGGGAAAACCTTTAATACCTAACCAGTGCTGAATAAGGAATGTTAAGTGGAAACCAAAGAAAGTTGTCCAGAAGTGAATCTTTCCTAGCCTTTCATTGAGCATGCGGCCAGTCATCTTTGGCCACCAGAAGTAGAAACCACCGAACATTGCAAAGACCACGGTTCCAAAGAGAACGTAGTGGAAGTGGGCAACCACGAAGTAACTAGCAGAAACGGCAAAGTCCAGAGGAGGCGATGCCAAGATAATTCCAGTTAAACCGCCGAATAAAAACGTGACTAAAAAGCCCATTACCCACAGCATCGGGGTTTCAAAAGTTACATGGCCACGCCACATCGTGCCGATCCAGTTAAAGAACTTCACACCAGTTGGAACTCCGATAAGGAAAGTCATGAATGAGAAGAAGGGCAACAAAACCTGACCAGTTGCGAACATATGGTGAGCCCAAACAGAAACAGAAAGTGCGGAGATTGCGATAGTTGCTGCAATCAAACCCTTGTACCCAAAGATTGGCTTACGGCTAAAGACGGGCAAAATCTCGGTTGCAATTCCAAAAAATGGAAGGGCCAAGATATAAACCTCAGGGTGTCCGAAGAACCAGAACAGATGCTGGAAGAGCATCGCCCCACCATTGGCCGGATCAAAAAGATGTGTGCCATAAATACGATCTGCTTCAAGTCCTAGCAGTGCTGCAGCAAGTGGTGGGAATGCAAGCAATACAAGGATGGAGGTAAGCAATACGTTCCAAGAAAAGATTGACATACGGAACATCGTCATACCTGGTGCACGCATTGTGAAGATGGTTGTAATGAAGTTAACGCCACCCAGGATTGTTCCGATACCACTGACAGCTAAACCGAGTAGCCATAGGTCAGAGCCAATACCTGGCGAGTATGTTGCATTTGATAATGGAACATAAACAGTCCAACCAAATGAAGCTGCTCCACCCGGAGATAAGAATCCAGCAAACGCCATGAGGCCACCGAATAGGTAGAGCCAATAAGAAAGCATGTTTAATCGTGGGAAAGCAACGTCAGCTGCTCCGATTTGCAATGGCATGATTACATTCGCAAAACCCACAAACAGAGGCGTTGCAAACATCAGCAACATAATCGTTCCGTGCATTGTGAAAATCTGGTTATATTGCTCGGCACTTAAGAACTGCATTCCTGGTCGCGCTAATTCAGAGCGAAGCAATAACGCTAGAACACCTGCAATAAGAAACCAAGAAAAAGAGGTGATCAGATACAAATAGCCGATTGTTTTGTGATCAGTAGAGGTTACCCACTTAACAAATGCTTTACCTTTTTTTGGAGGTAACTGAGGCAGATTGGTAGTTGTTTGACGATCTGCAAATGTTGTCATGCCGCGCTCCCCTTTATGGTTTCAAGATAAGCCTGATACTGCGCTGGCGTTACTACACGAGCGGTGAACAACATTTGTGAATGATTTCGCCCGCACAAGATGTTGCAACGCCCTGGATAATCTCCCAGCTTGTTTGCCGTGAACTCCAAGTGATTTGTTACACCTGGCAAATTCTGCATCTGAATCATAAATGCTGGGATCCAAAATCCATGGACCACGTCGTTAGAGGTAATCGTGTAGCGAACTTTTTCGCCTAGTGGAATATAAAGAATTGGTGGTTGTGCCGGGGTTCCAGTGACTACTGCTGCAGAACCCGCTTCTGGGTAACCAAACTGCCATGACCACTGAATACCTTCGACGGTAATTTCATGTTTGTATGTATCAGTCTTCGCCGAGATAACTGTTTCCTTTTTGGCCGTGAAATAGAAAAGCACGGCAACGATAATGAAGGGAATGATTGTATAAACGATTTCGATTGGAATGCTGTACTGGGTTTGTTTTGGAAACTCTGGGCCATCTTTCTTTAAGCGGTGAAAAAATGCTGGCCACATAATTAATATCAGAGTAAATACGCCAACCACCCCTGCTGTGATCCATGCGCCTTGCCACAGTGAAAGCGACTGATCATTGACACTTGAAAGTCCTTCTTCAAATCCAAGTCCTGAAACCTTTGAGCAGCCCGTTAAAAATAGAGCTGGGAGCACAAGGGCAAGGCCACGAAGAGATCTGATTTTGGAAGACGACATAGAGGTAAGGATAGAGCGCAATGGCTACGTCTGTGGCACTGGTTTATAGGCTCGCTCTGGTGGTTCGTGTCACAGCATTTAAAATTAGAAAACTACATGCGGGGCGATCTCTGCGGCCGCATCTGATCCATAGGCCTGTTCGAAACGGCTTACAAATTCGGCTCCGGTGAAGCGGTACTCCTGGGTGCCCATGGTCTCAATAACGTAGGTAGCAATTAAGGAACCTAACTGTGCGCACCGTTCATGTGATAAACCCCAGGCAAGGCCAGCGATGAATCCTGATCTAAATGAATCTCCAACTCCGGTGGGATCGGTCTTTGATTTCTCTTGGGGAACTCCTACTTGAACGAATTCACCAACAGCACTTTCAACCTTAGCGCCTTTTGAACCGAGAGTGACAACGCGAATTTTGACGTGCTCTAAAATTTCACGATCGCTCCAGCCGGTTTTTTGCATAGCAAGAGCAAGTTCGTATTCATTTAAAAATAGGTAGGAAGCGCCGTCGATTAGGAGCTTGATCTCCTCCCCTGACATCCGAGCCATTTGCTGAGAAGGATCGGCGGCAAAAGCGATGCCTTCGCTTCGACAAACATCAGAGTGATGCAACATCGCCTCGGGATCATCAGGTGAGATAACTACCATGTCGAAACGTCCAGTTTTATCCATGATTGGACCAAGTTCAATATTGCGCGCTTCACTCATTGCGCCAGGGAAAAAAGATGCAATCTGATTGAGATCATCATCAGTTGTAACCATAAAGTGGGCCGTATAAAGCTCGGTTGAAACAAGGGCGTGTGAAGTATCTACTCCGTGACGTGAAAGCCAGGCTTCATAATCTGCCCAATCTTTACCGACGGCTGCAATCAGAACTGGGTTTAATCCAAGTACGCCCATGCCGTAGCAGATATTGGCCGCACACCCACCGCGACGAACATCAAGACTGTCGACTAGAAATGAGAGAGAAACTTTCTCTAAAGAACCTGCAACAAAGGAATCGGTGAATTTGCCCGAAAAGGTCATTAAATGATCAAGACCAACTGAACCCGCCACACCGATTTTCATGAGGCGATACTAGAGCGTAAAGAAGCCTTTGTTAGTTGAATGAATCGCCACATGCACAAGAACCTTGCGCATTTGGATTATCAATTGTGAAACCTTGCTTTTCAATGGTGTCAACGAAATCAACTGTGGCTCCCATTAAATAAGGATCACTCATTTTGTCGACGATAACCTTGACTGAACCATACTCCCGGACAACATCGCCTTCTTGGTTACGATCATCAAAGTAGAGCTGATAACGAAGTCCTGAACATCCACCTGGTTGCACAGCAACGCGAAGATTTAAATCATCACGGCCTTCTTGTGCCAATAGTGCGGCCACCTTTGCAGCGGCAACATCAGTGAGGGCTAATCCAGTTAATGTAACTTCAGTAGTCATTTTCTCTCCTTGTTTGGACCAAGCCTACCTGCACCCATCCCCTAATGCGAGTTATGACCTTCCGCTTGCGGCTCGATTTCCCAATGGCTCTATAGTTACGGCCATGACTACTGAATCAACTGGTAAAGGCCGACCAACCCCGAAGCGCAAAGATGCTCAGGCCAAGGCCAAGATTTCCTCACTGTCCCCTGTCGTGACAAAAGAACAGAAGCGGGCGCAAAAATTGGCGACCCGAGCTGACCGCGTTGGCTCCCGTGCAGCTTATCTTCGTGGTGAAGAAAGCGCGCTACCAACTAGAGACCGTGGACTAGAGCGCAGATTTGTGCGCAACTACGTCGATGCTCGTCGTTCTATTGGCGAATATTTCTTGCCTATTATTTTCGTAGTACTCGTTCTGACATTAATTCAAGTTCCCGCAGTTCAATTTTCAGCGATTGCATTAATGTATCTAGTACTACTCGCCGCAGTTGTTGACGGTATTTTCTTAGGCCGCAGAATTCAGCGACTTGTACATGCCAAGTATCCAACATCAACCACAAAAGGTTTAGCTATGTATGCATGGCTTCGCTCAACACAAATGCGACGACTACGCGCACCGCACCCACAAACTAAAGTGGGCGATGTAGTTAACTAAGCGCGCGGATTTGGACTGATGTTTTGAGCAGGATCTTTTTCAGGCAAATCACCGAGAGCCTTATCAATGGCTTTCATCATGTCAGCATCAAGTTTTATTCCTGCGGCTTTGACGTTTTCCTTAACCTGAGACGGCTTAGTAGCACCAACTATGGCGCTTGAAACGTTTGGATTTTGCAAAACCCAGGCAACAGATAACTGCGACATTGTGATTCCCGCTTGATCTGCAATCGGCTTGAGTTTTTGTACCGCAGTTAAAACATCGTCGCGCATCCACTTAGAGATCATCCCAGCACCACCTTTTTTGTCGGTAGCACGAGAACCGGCGGGTGGTTTTTTGCCGGGCAGATACTTGCCGGTTAATACACCTTGAGCCATTGGGGACCAAACTATTTGGCCAATTCCCTCTTTAGCTGACAGAGGAACAACTTCGGCTTCAATGACTCGCCACAGAGCGGAGTATTGCGGTTGGCTTGAAACAAACCGGTTGTAGCCTCGAGCATCTTGAATTTTTAAGGCCGCGGCAATCTGCTCAGCTGTCCACTCTGAGAAACCTATGTAGTGAACTTTCCCGGCACGAATCAAATCATCAAAGGCGTTCAATGACTCTTCAAGCGGTGTTTCAAAATCGAATCGGTGCATCTGGTAGAGATCTATGTGATCGGTTTGTAGACGCTTAAGTGATGCGTTACAGGATTCAATGATGTGCTTGCGCGATAGACCGCGATCATTTTTACCTGGACCGGTTGGCCAATAAACTTTAGTAAATAGTTCATAGGATTCACGACGAACACCTTTAAGGGCTTTTCCAAGAATCTTTTCGGCACGGGTACCGGCATAAACATCAGCTGTGTCAAAAGTTGTGATCCCACAATCTAAAGCGGTTTTTACACATTTGATAGCAGAGTCGGCTTCAACTTGTGAACCATGAGTGATCCAGTTTCCATAAGAGATCTCAGATACATACATTCCGGTACTGCCAAGGCGACGATATTCCATGTCTAGAACTCTAGAACCATGCGCGCCTTGTTGCCAACTCAAAGGCGATGTGGTTGCCTATGCACACAACTTAATACGCCCTTCATTAGGGGAAGTTCGGTGAAATTCCGACACTGACCCGCAACCGTAAAGTCGGATTACCTAGTGATTGGTTATAGACAAACACCCGCCGAGGTTTGCGGGGTGTAGTCCACATGTTCAAGGGGTATTTTCTCTTATTCGCGCGGCCTGCTCCCTGTGAGTTTCTTTCACAATTGAGAGGCACCACAGAAATGAAGTTCAAAGCTTTCCTTATCACTCTAGTAATTCTTATTTCATCTGTTTTCTTTATTCCACAATCAAATGCCGCTAGCAAGGGCTGGCGCTATTGGGGTTATTTTCAAGCAGCTCCCGGAGCAACACAGTGGACTGCAGCCATGACTGGACCAACTGTTGATATTGCAGATGGCACAGTTGAAGGTTGGCTATTTGTATTTAGTAGCGATGATGTTCCATCTCTTGCACCAGCAGTTAAGCCAAACTTTGCAAAGATCTGCGCTGGCGTTAAAGGTGACAAGGACACCAAGCGAATCGGTTTGGTAATTGAATTTGGCTCAAAAGCTTGGGCACCAAAAGGTGAAAAGCCACGAAAAACAATCACTACATGTGTTCGGACCGCAAAAACTTCTCAAGGAATAGATGTCCTTGCCCAGGTAACAAAAATCCGTGCTGCCTCATCCGGGTTAATCTGCGGACTATCTGGTTACCCAGCTAAAGAATGCGGACTCGAAATCGCTACCCCTAAATCACTGAATAAAAAATAAAAAATATTCATGAAGAAACTTTCATTTCACCCACTGACGTGGTGGATTTTCTCAGGTGCGCTTGCTCTTGCAATAGCCCGTGTGAACTCCCCGCTCTTTGCCATTGCTGCAGTAGGTGTTATGTCAGTGATTGTCTTTACGCAGCGAGATGACGCCCCATGGGGGAGATCTTTTAATGCCACATTGAAGTTATCGCTATGGATCATCACTATCCGAGCGATGATCGGTGTGCTCATTGGTGTTCCCATTCCGGGGACAACACTTTTCACTATTCCCACTGTGCCACTACCAAGTTGGATGCCAGGTATTCGCATAGGTGGCGCGGTGACTTTGGAGCGCTTAAGTTCATCGATTTCTGAAGGAATCATCATTTGCGCAATCCTTGTTGTATTTGGCGCAGCAGCATCACTGACAAGTCCACATCGCTTGCTGCGCGTATTGCCGGTGTACGTCTATGAATTTGGAATAAGTGTTGTGATAGCAACTTCAGTTCTACCCCAATTAGTTTCTGCCGTTTCACGTATTCGAATGGCGCAGCGCTTACGCGGTCAGAAAACTCATGGAGTGAAAGCATTTAAACGTATTGCACTTCCTCTACTAGAAGAATCCTTAGCTAGATCTTTAGATTTAGCAGCTGCAATGGACTCACGAGGCTATGGAATTAGTAAGAAGCGATCTAAATACCGTCCCATTAAATGGGCCAGAATTGATGTAGTAGTTGTTCTAGCTGCTCTAGCGGTTATAGGTATTTCATGATTAAGTTTTCCAACGTTTCGCTTATCTATCCAAACTCAACAACAACCGTGATTGAAGACCTCACCCTTGAAATCGCTGAAGGTGAATTAGTTCTAGTTATTGGCCCGACAGGATCTGGGAAATCTTCATTGCTACGACTGATCAACGGCCTTGTTCCACACCACACAGGCGGTATTTTGGCTGGAAGTATTGAAGTAGATGGAATTTCAACTGCAGAAGTTAAGCCTGGCGGCCTGGCACATTTGATTGGAATTGTCGGACAAAACCCCATCAATGGCTTTGTCGCAGACACGGTAGAAGAAGAACTGGTATTTGGAATGGAAGCTCTCAATCTTTCCAATGAAACAATGCGAAAGCGTGTGGAAGAAGTTTTGGATTTGATGTCATTGGCTTCGCTTCGAAATCGTACTATTGCAACTTTAAGTGGTGGAGAACAACAACGCGTTGCAATTGCCAGTGCCTTAGTTGCACATCCCAAAGTCTTAGTTCTAGATGAGCCCACAAGTGCACTCGACCCCATCGCTGCTGAAGAAGTTCTCTCAATCCTTCACCGTTTAGTTCACGATTTAAGCCTGACTGTTGTGATTGCAGAACATAAATTAGAACGTGTCATCCAATTTGCTGATCGCATTGTTCACATCAATGGAGCTGGATCTGCAGTAGTAGGAACACCTGAGAAAATTCTGATGAACTCCCCCATAGCTCCGCCCATCGTTGAACTTGCTAGAACTCTTGGGTTAAAGGAGATTGGTGTTTCTGTGCGAGAGATGCGCCGAATGACACAAGAGTTTAGAGATTCACATCAGGTTGCTAAGCCGGAAGTTGCATCAACATCGTCGAAAGTGTGTGCAACCATCAAGGACTTAACAATTTCCTATAACGGCAAAAATGCAGTGAATTCGCTCTCAACAACTATTTATGAAAATGAAATCGTTGCCATCATGGGCCGCAATGGTGCGGGCAAAAGCTCGCTGCTACGAGCCATCGCAGGAGTCAGTGATAACGCAGCAGGAGAGGCAATAGTTAATGGTATTAATTCCCAGAAACTGCACAGCAAGCAACGGCGGGAGACTATTGGCTATATCCCTCAGGAACCAAGTGATTTGCTCTATGGACAAAGTGTAGGTGAAGAGTGCAAGCAAGCAGATAACGACAATCAAGTCACCAGTGGGACTACCTTCACTCTTCTTTCCCAACTTGTTCCTGGAATATCGGCACAAACACATCCCCGTGATTTATCTGAAGGACAGCGTTTAGGCTTAGCTCTCAGCGTGGTTCTCTCAGCTAATCCGCATCTGCTTATTTTGGATGAGCCAACAAGAGGTTTGGACTATCAAGCAAAACGTGTTCTAACCAAAATACTTATTGATTTTGCTCGCGTTTTTAATCGCAGCGTCATCATTGCTACACACGATGTTGAACTTGTTGCCGAATTGGCTACTCGCACAATCTTCATCGCAGATGGTGACATCGTCGCAGATGGAGCAACAATTGATGTCCTGTTATCTTCGCCAGCTTTTGCTCCACAGGTTTCCAAGATCATGTCACCACAGCCTTGGTTAACCGTTGCCGATGTCGTGCGAGCCATTGAGGCCGATAGCTAATGCGCACTTATGACGTAGTGAAATTTTCTCCACTAGGCACAGCAGTGCTTACGCTGGCCTCATTGATTTCTGCCACAGGATTTCTCTGGCCCTTTTTCTATAACGGCACATCATTACCCCGCACACAGCTTTTCTTTTGGGCAGCAATCGCCGTGGCATTCGTTTTAGTCATTGTTCAGATCTCTAACTCAGCTCTGGATGCTAAGTCTGTTGCACTCCTTGGTGTTTTATCTGCACTCATTGCTGCTGTTCGTCCGCTTGGCGCAGGCGCAGTCGGTATTGAACCTATGTGGTTTATATTGATTTTAAGTGCAAGAGTTTTCGGGCCTTCTTTCGGATTTATTTTGGGCCTTACATCAATGTTTGTTTCTGCCTTGCTCACAGGTGGGCTTGGGCCTTGGCTTGGTTATCAAGTATTTGCAGCTGCATGGATTGGTATGGCCGCTGGAATGCTGCCAGGAAAGCAGCTTCGTGGCCGTCGTGAACTGCTTTCTCTCATTATCTTTGGCATCATCGCCTCAGAGCTCTTTGGAATATTGATGGATCTACAGTTTTGGCCTTGGGCGTTTGGTGCCAACACACAACTCTCATATCTAGTTAATGGTTCTATTGTTGAAAATCTCTCTCGCTTTATTACATTTCACTTTGCCACCGCTATGGCCTGGGATATCCCCCGCGCGCTCTTTACGACGATTCTTCTGGCGCTTTCAGGCAAAGCTGTTTTATCAGCGCTGCGTAGAACTAAAACCCGCGCAGCATTTTTGCAACCAATTGAATTTATCGAACGTGTGAAGGCGTAAAGGGGAGCTTTACAACTTCCACCATAGAATCACGGCCACGCACATCGATTACTAAATGATCTCCAACCTTCACCGAACTATCTAGTAATGCAATTCCAATTCCCACTTTAAGTGATGGCGAAAATGTTCCGCTGGTTACTTCCCCTAGGGCTTTGCCATCACTTGTTTTAACCTTCATACCGCCGCGAGGAATTCCTCGATCCAATGACTTGAGGGCAACACTTCTGCGATTAGCCCCAAGAGTTTTCAGAGATTTTAAAACCTCCGAACCTAAAAATTCCCCTTTGTCCCAACCAATAGCCCATGTTGCACTTGCTTCTACTGGATTGATTTCAAGTGAGAGCTCGTGCCCATGCAGTGGATAGCCCATTTCAGTTCGCAAAGTATCACGTGCTCCAAGTCCGCACACTAAGCCACCGAAAGGTTGCATCGCCTCAACGATTAAATCCCACACCATAGAAGCATCTGCGGTTTTAGGAAGAAGTTCATAACCAAGTTCTCCTGTGTAGCCAGTGCGACAAAGTATTACTTGTGCACCACCGATGTTCACATTTTCAAAGGCCATGTAATCAATATTTGTATTAACGCCAAGTGATTGCATGACTCGTGGTGCAAGCGGACCTTGAACGGCGATGACTGCATAGGCTTCATGCAAGTTTTCAATTGTGATTCCAGATGGAATATGTGCCATTAAAGTTTTAACGACATCGGTTGTATTCGAAGCATTTGGTACTAAAAAGAAATCCGCTTCTGAATTGCGGTAGACGATAAGGTCATCTATCACCCCGCCCTTCTCATTACACAGCAATGTGTACTGCGCAGAGCCATTTTCGATCCGGCCCGCATCGTTAGTAAACATAGAATTAAGAAATTCGAGAGCACCGTTACCTTTGACACTTGCTTTACCCAAATGAGAAACATCAAAAATTCCAGTTTTTTCTCGCACGGCTGCATGCTCTGCCAAGGTTCCTGCCCCTGGATATTCAATCGGCATCAGCCAACCACCGAAATCTGCCATTTTGGCGTTACGGGCAAGATGCTTTTCATGCAAGGGTGAGTGCTTCATAGTGTGAAACCTACCAATACATCTATTACGCTGACACCCATGACAACACTCAAAGTTTCTGATGGCCTAGTAAAAGATGATCACCTTGTTGTAGGGCTAGTGAGCACCAACACAAAAGGTGGAATCGCCATTGAAGCCGGTGATTTAGCGATGGACACTAAAGCACTTGTGGCCTCACTGATTGAAATGGGCGCAACAGGGAAAGTAGATGAAGTTACAAAAATGCCCGGTGGTCCAACTCGGATCTTGGTGTTCACCGGTCTCGGAGCAAAATCAAATGCTTACTCCCATGAAAGCTTGCGCAGAGCAGCAGGTGCCGCTTCCCGCTCTTTAGCTGGAAATATTGGAGCAACATTTGCCCTCCCAACTCGTGACATCGCCGGAGTAAGCGCTGTTGCAGAAGGTGCTGCAATTGGGGCATACGTTTTTAATGAGTTCCGTGGATCCACGAAGAACGATCACAAGGTGGCATTAAAATCGGCCAATATTTATACAAACCTTTCCGGTAAAGCTGAAGCTAAAGATGCAATCAAACGCGCAGGTATTATCGCGAAGTACACACACTTAGTCCGTGATTTAGTAAATACACCGCCTAGTCACTTAACTCCTGATTCATTTACTAAGAAATTGACGGCAAGCTTTAAATCTGCCGGTGGTTTAAAAGCAGGATTAAAAGTAACAATCTGGGATGAAAAACAACTTAAGTCACAGGGCTTCGGAGGAATTATTGGCGTTGGACAAGGTTCGGCTAATCCCCCGCGTCTTATGCACATCTCATATACGCCTAAAGCCAAAAAAACTAAACGTTACGCTTTTGTTGGCAAGGGAATCACATTTGATACTGGTGGCTTAAATCTAAAGGCTGGCTTAGGTATGGAAGCTATGAAATCAGATATGAGCGGAGCTGCTGCAGTTTGTGCGGCAACTCTTGCCATTGCAGAACTGGGATTACCAGTTGCCATTGAATGTTGGGCACCACTGGCTGAAAACATGCCAAGTGATACTGCGACCAGGCCAAGTGACATCATCACAATCTTTGGGGGCAAAACTGTTGAAGTTCTCAATCCCGATGCCGAAGGTCGCCTTGTTCTAGCCGATGCTTTAGTTAAAGCTCAGGAAAGTAAAAACAAAATAGATGGCATCATCGATGTTGCTACTTTGACTGGTGCACAAGTAATTGCCTTAGGCACTCGCACAAGTGCGGTCATGACCAATAATCAAAGTTTTAGTGACTCATTCATCGCTGCTTCAAAGGAAACCGGTGAGCAGTTTTGGCCAATGCCACTTCCAATAGAACTTCGTGCATCTCTAGATTCACCAGTTGCAGATCTTGCAAATATCGGCGATAAGAATGGCGGAATGTTAGTTGCTGGGTTATTTCTGAAAGACTTTGTAAGCGATGATCTGCCATGGCTGCACCTAGATATTGCAGGACCGGCCTATAACGAAGGCAAAGCTCATGGCTATACCCCTGTCGGTGGAACAGGTGTGAGCATGCGCTCACTCGTGAGATTGGTCGAACAGGCATAGGTACGGCAAGATAGAGCCGTTGCTTACGAACAAAAGGGGTAAACCGGGTGTCGCAATTTGATCTAGTGATTTTAGGTGGTGGAAGCGGTGGCTATGCCTGCGCGCTTCGAAGCGCACAACTAGGTCTATCAGTGGCATTGATCGAGGCGGAAAAAGTCGGTGGCACGTGTCTTCACAAGGGTTGTATTCCAACCAAAGCGCTCTTGCACTCCGCCGAAATTGCAGATGGCGCACGTGAAGGTTCTAAGTTCGGCGTTAAGTCAACTTTTGATGGTATCGATATGAATGGTGTTAACTCATACAAGGACGGTGTCATCTCCCGCCTACACAAAGGTTTACAAGGATTAGTAAAATCTAGAAACATTACCTACATCGAAGGTCATGGAAAGTTAGTTTCAAAAGACACAATCGAAGTAAATGGTGAGCGATACACCGGTAAGAACATTGTTCTAGCTACTGGTTCATATGCTCGCACCCTGCCCGGTCTTGAAATTGATGGAAAACAAATCATTACATCTGATCATGGAACAAAAATGGACTACGTTCCAGAATCTGTCATCGTCCTAGGTGGTGGAGTCATTGGTTGCGAGTTCGCATCAGTGTGGAAATCATTTGGGGCAGAAGTTACGATTATTGAAGGTTTGCCACATTTGATCGCCCTAGAAGATGAATCTTCCAGCAAGCAACTAGAGCGTGCATTCAGAAAACGTGGAATAAATTTTGAACTCGGGACCAAGTTTAAATCGGCTGTTAAGGATCAACGCGGAGTAACAATTACTCTTGAAGATGGCAAAGAGTTCACCGCACAGGTTTTGATGGTGGCAGTCGGCCGTGGCCCAGTATCGGCAAATCTTGGATACGAAGAGCAAGGCATAACAATTGATCGCGGGTATGTCCTAGTAGATGACAAATGCCGCACAAATGTTCCAGGAATTTGGGCTGTCGGAGATTTGATTCCAACTCTTCAACTTGCCCATGTTGGTTTTGCAGAAGGAATGTTGGTTGCAGAGGAAATTGCAGGATTAAATCCTCGTGCAATTAACTACGATGGAATTCCTCGTGTTACATATTCAGACCCTGAGGTTGCATCAGTTGGCTTAACGACTGCCGAAGCGAAAAAGCGCGGCCATGATGTAGTTGAACTTAGTTACGACTTAGCTGGAAATGGAAAAGCACAAATCCTTGGTACAGCAGGTTCAATCAAACTCGTTGGCGAAAAGAATGGCCCAATTCTCGGAGTTCATATGGTCGGTGCACGCGTTGGTGAACTTCTAGCTGAAGCTGAGTTAATTTTTAACTGGGAAGCACGTGCAACTGATGTTGCATCCCTCATTCATGCACACCCAACACTGTCAGAGGCAATGGGCGAAGCTCACATGGCTCTTGCAGGCAAACCGCTTCACGCACACGGATAACCAAGGAGAAAACACAGATGACATTTTCCGTAACGATGCCAGCACTTGGTGAAAGTGTTAGCGAAGGAACAGTTACTCGTTGGTTAAAGTCGGAAGGCGACAATGTCAATGTTGACGAACCTCTTCTTGAAGTATCAACTGACAAAGTAGATACCGAGATTCCATCGCCAGTTGCTGGAACTCTTACAAAAATTCTTGTTCAAATTGATCAAACAGTTCCAGTTGGTGCAGAGCTAGCAATCATCGCTGACGGTGCTGCTGCGCCTGCCTCGTCTGCACCAGCTTCACCAGTAGTTGCTGCGCCAGTTACACCACCACCTGCAGCACCAATTGTTTCAGCACCAGTTGTTGCAGCTCCTGTTGCACCAGCTGCTACAAACGCTGGAACAGTGATAACGATGCCAGCATTGGGTGAAAGTGTGAGTGAAGGAACTGTCACACGTTGGTTAAAAAATATTGGTGATTCAGTTGCCGTTGATGAAGCATTACTTGAAGTTTCAACTGACAAAGTAGATACCGAAATTCCATCGCCAGTTGCTGGAACATTATTGGCGATCGATGTTGCAGTTGATTCAACTGTTCCCGTCGGTGCCAGACTCGGATTAATTGGAACAAGCGGTGCTGCAGCAGTTGCTGCGCCTGTCGCCGCACCGGTCGTACCTGTGGTTGTTCCTGTGGTTTCAACACCAGTAGTTTCAACACCAGTAGTTTCAACACCGGCTCCAGTTGCTGCCCCTGTATCAGTGGTTCCCATTAGTCAGCCAACTGATGCTTACGTAACTCCCCTGGTTCGCAAACTAGCAAGTGAACTCGGCGTTAATCTCGCACAAGTTAAAGGCACTGGAATTGGCGGACGAATTCGTCGCGAAGATATTGAAGCGCTAGGAAAACCTGCTGCACCAACATACTCAGCACCAGTCCCAACTTCTGCAGCACCATCTGCTGCTAAGGCGCCAGTTGTGGCAGTTTCACCATTGCGTGGAACAACTGTGACTATGTCAAGACTTCGAAAAGTAATTGCGGCGCGTATGGTTGAATCACTTCAAATAAGTGCTCAATTAACAACTGTCATTGAAGTAGATGTGACAAAGATTTCTCGACTTCGCGATAAGGCAAAGGCTTCATTTGAATCCCGCGAAGGCGTAAAGCTGTCTTACCTTCCATTTTTTGCCGTAGCCGTATGTGAAGCGCTCAAGCAACATCCAGTGCTTAACTCTTCGGTTGAGGGCGATCAAATTACCTACCACGGTGCAGAACACTTGGGTATTGCCGTTGATACTGAACGTGGACTACTAGTTCCTGTAATTGCCAACGCTGGCGATTTAAATATGGGTGGAATTGCGCGAAAGATTTCTGATCTAGCCGCACGCACACGTGATAACAAAGTGACTCCCGATGAATTAGGTGGTGGAACTTTCACACTCACAAATACTGGTAGTCGCGGTGCACTGTTTGACACACCAATTATCAATCAACCACAAGTAGCAATCCTTGGTCTTGGCGCAGTTGTAAAGCGTCCAATGGTTGTGCGTGGTGAAGATGGTGGCGAAACTATCGCTATACGATCAATGGTCTACCTAGGCCTTTCATATGATCACCGAGTTGTTGATGGTGCAGATGCCGCGCGATTCCTTGTTACCTTGAAGGAACGCCTAGAAGGCGGCGCCTTCGAGTCAGATTTGGGTCTATAAGTACCTATGAGAGTTCCACAAAGAATTGCAATCAGTGGCTCATCGGGTCTTATTGGTAGCGCATTAGTTGGCCATTTAAAAAGTGAAGGTCATACAGTCCAGCGCCTTGTTCGCCGTACACCTATTGCCCCAGATGAAGTTCAATGGGATCCACAAACTGGTTACGTTGACCTCAGCGCTCTTGAAGGCGTCGATGCAGTAATTCACTTAGCTGGAATTGGTGTTGGCGATAAACGGTGGACTAAAAAATATAAATCTGAAATTCTAAATTCTAGACTTTTGGGAACGACGGCAATCGCAAAGGCCGTAGCTCAATTAAAACCCCAAGTATTTATCTCAGCAAGTGCAATCGGTTGGTACGGCGAAAGCGGCAACCGAGCTGTAGTCGAAACTGATCGCGTTGGTGATGACTTTCTTGCGGCCGTGTGTCGCGAATGGGAAGCTGCCGCAGATTTGGCAGGAGACCTCCGAACTGTAAAAATCCGAACAGGCTTAGTCCTAGATCCAACGGGTGGCGCCCTTGGGAAGATGTTGCCACTGTTTCGCTTAGGTTTTGGTGGAAAACTTGGCTCCGGTAAGCAATGGTGGTCGTGGATTACTTTGCATGACCAATTACGGGCAATAGATTTTGCACTAACCAATCCAATTTCAGGTCCCGTTAATTTAACTTCACCTAATCCGATTACAAATCAAGAATTCACTTCCGCTCTAGCGCGCGCCCTACACCGTCCAGCGGTATTTCCAGCACCTGCAATTGCTCTAAAGATCGCACTCGGTGGATTCTCTTCTGAAGTTCTTGGTTCTAAGAAAGTGATTCCTCGCGTGCTGCAAGAAGCAGGCTTTACTTGGGATTACCCACACATTACCGATGCTCTTAATCTCTTAGTTCAAGATTAATTGCGCGGCTAAAGCGCCACTAAAGAGAGCCCCTTGTTGTGATGGCACACTCCTGTGATCTCCAACAACGTAGAGATGTTCAGAAATTTTAGTTGGTTGGGTCAACTCTCTTCCCACGCTTTGCAATGGCAGCGCTGAAGGAATTTCATATTTAGCAATTAATTGCCATTCTCGAGTTTGTACTCCCCACATAATTGCCAAATGTCTACGAACTTCAGATTCAGTGATTCCTAGTGGTGTTGTTGTGGAAATTAGGTGCTTGTCAGAGGGTGCATAGGCCGGTGAAATATCAGAGATAACAAGTGTGTTTATAACAGGGCCGCGATTCTGGCCATCGACGACAAGACGTCCCGAACCAGATGGGTTTAAATCACTCGCGTGATACCAAGTAATACAACCACTCATTTGTGCAACATCAGCTAGTTCCAATAGTTGCGTAGCAGTAGTTGCATCAGTGGCTATAACTATGTCCTTGCCTTCTAACTGACCCGTCGAAGTTTCTACCGTATTTCCCACGATTCGTTCTGCGCGCACATTGAGTTGAAGATCATTAACTCGAGAAGCTAGAGCTTGCGAAAGTTGGCCCACACCGAACCTTGGGAGACCTGGTGCGCCATTCACAAATGAACGAATAACCATTTGGCCATAGGTCGCATCAATATGGTCTGGATCTGTTAAAAAGACTCCTTGTAAGAATGGTCGTAGCACCCGTTCATAGGTTGCCCCACAACCTGCTTTGCGCAAAGCTTGCTCAAGAGATTGTTCACCACTTATCTTGGAGAAAATGAAGCGAGCAAAATTTATTTTCTCACTTAACGTTCCAGTACCACGGTGCAACGCTGAAAAAGGCGCGCTACGTGGATCTCCTAGCGCAATTCGTTCATCTCCTAAGCAAACTTCAATCGTTCTTGGCGCTGGGATAAAATCAATTTCATCAATCACATCAAGTGCAACAAGGGCTGGATACTTTGAATTAATAAGTTGAAAACCACGATCACAGATATATCCATCGATATGATCACTTGCTACCCGTCCCCCAGCCCGATCACTGGCCTCAATTACAGTTACAGAGCGTCCGGCATTTTGACAATGAATTGCTGCGCTTAGCCCAGCTAATCCAGCGCCAACAATTACAACATCGCTTTTCTTAGACATGCAGTGCGTTGTTTCTTGCCTCATCAATAATCTGGGCCACTAAAAGCGCATCGTCATTAGATACTGGCCAAGGATTTTTTCCAGCAAGAGCGCCGGCAACTAAAGTGTAGAAGGTGGCATAGTTTCCATCTTCTCCAATAATCTCTTCTACTTCATCACCACGATGAATAAATGTTTTTGATTTAGTTGAAACACCCCATTTTCCCCCATGAGGAATTTTTCCTGCTCTCAGAAGTTCTTCTTGAGGATCCAAATCATTGATAACTAATGCACCTTTGCTGCCTAGAATTCGAATTCGTGGACCTGGCGCGCCCACAACTGCACTTGCCGAAAGAATTGAAAGTACACCTGAACTGTGATGCAAAACTAATACGGCATCGTCATCGGCAGCCCCACGAATAGTACGAACTGTTGAGGTTACCAATTCAGCTTTACCAAACCAATCAAGAGCAGTTGAGATTAAGTGGGGTTGTAAATCGAGCAGCTGTCCCCCACCATCTGCGGCGCTCATATTTTCACGCCAAGAATCCCTATTTAATTCTGGGCGAAAACGCTCAAAACGTGAATCTAAGCGATGGATTGTGCCCAGAACGCCTGAAGCCAAAACTCTCTTTATTGTGAGTGCATCGCTGTCCCACCGACGATTGAAGAAAGTTGAGACTGGAACTTTCGCACGGTCACCGGCAGAAATAATTTCCTGAGTTTCGGCATACGTTCTTCCCATCGGCTTATCAATTACGACGGCTATGCCAGCATTAATTGCCGCAATAGCATGTTGAGCATGAACTATATTTGCTGAAGCAACAACTACTAGATCAAGTTCGTGAGCTACTAACTCTTCAATTGTAGGAACAACGTGAACATCGGGAAAATCTGTTTTCGCATGATTTGAACGTTCTGCATTGCCGGTAGCAATAGCTACAACTTCATATCCGCACCCCTTAAGAAGAGGTGCGTGGAAATATCGCCCTGCTAAACCATAACCAGCGATACCTACGCGCATTAGTTCTTTATATCTTCACGCGAAAGCTTTGAAGGCCACCAAATCTTCGGGCCGATTTCATGAACTAAGGCAGGTACCAAGATTGAGCGAACCACGATCGTGTCTAAAAGAACACCAAAGGCCACAGCAAAACCTAGCTCTGCAAGGGGTACCAGAGGTAGCAGACCAAGAACAGCAAAGGTTGCAGCAAGAACGACTCCGGCTGAAGTGATCACAGCTCCCGTGACAGTCACACCTTTAATGATTCCCGCCCGTGTACCGATTTTTCCACTTTCCTCACGTACGCGTGTCATTAGGAATATGTTGTAATCAATTCCAAGTGCGACTAAGAATATGAATGCAAAGAGTGGGAATGAGTTATCCCCGCCAGCAAAGCCAAATACGTGATTGAAGACAAGTGCGCACACACCAAGGGTTGCAAAGTATGAAAGCAAGACTGTTCCAAGAAGTACTACAGCGCTGAGAATGCTGCGAAGGAGTAGACCAAGGATTAACGTTATGACAAGCAAAATAATTGGAATAATTGTGCGATTATCCCGAGTATTTGCTGTGCGCACATCAAAATACACAGCACTCGTTCCTCCAACTAGAGAACTAGCATCGACTGCGTGAGCTAATTCGCGAATTTTAGGAATATCGTTTCCAGCTTCAACGCTATCTGGTGCTTTATCCAAAATAACATTCAAAATCGTTTTTCCGCCAACGACTTTGAACTCTTGAGTCACGGGGTCAACCAAGGGAACAATATCGGCTACACCTGGGGCTGATTTTACAGCTTCACGCATTGCTTCCATTTTATCGAAAGCTACAACAATTTGAGTAGGATCGCCTTCGCCACCAGGAAAATGAGTTGTGAGAAGTTTTTGACCAACTACAGATTCTGGCTTTCCCGTAAACGTATCAATCGTTCCAATTCCATCGGCTTTAAGTGTCGTTGAAGCAAAGGCAAAAAGAAGTAACACTGAACCTGTCACTATCCACGCCTTTCGAGGATTGCGGCCGATTGAATTAGCGACTTTGGACCAAGGTCCACTCATCACATGATCATCACCATCAAATAATGGGCGGCGTGGCCAGAAAATCCAGCGTCCAAAAATCAATAGAAGTGCCGGTAGTAAAGTCAGAATCGTGATCATTGAACACACAATCCCAATCGCACCGATTGGGCCTAGACCAGCAGTATTTGTTAACTGGCTAAAAAGTAAAATCAGAAGTGATATTGAAACCGTCGAGCCTGAAGCCACGATTGGTTCCCACACACCTTTGTATGCACTCTTCATCGCATCAAAACGATTTGCATGCAAATGAAGTTCTTCGCGATAACGGGCAATAAGTAGCAGTGCGTAATCAGTTGCTGCACCAATTACTAATACTGACAAAATTCCTTGGGATTGACCATCAACATCGATAATATTATTCTTCGCAAGTAAATAAACAATTCCACCTGCAGTACTCAGCGCAAACAATGCAGATATCAGCGGGATTATCCACAAAACAGGTGATCGGTAAACCAGAATCAAAATCAATGCAACTACTCCGAAAGTTGTGAGCAACAACGACGAATCTAATGTGCCAAAAGCACCAAAGAGATCGCCCAATAATCCGCCGGGACCTGTAACGTAAGGAGTAAGCCCATTAGCTGCTGCAACTGGTTTTATGTCTGCTCTCAGGGCGGCAACAACTGCCGGTAAGACAGGTTTGTCATTGGATAAAGTTTTCGCAAGTGAATTTCCATCCAGTGGAATATTTGCCAAGATCGCCATGTAGTCATTGGAGGGAAATACACTTATTTTCGAGCCAGGTGCTAAGAAATCTGAAATCTTAGATGAGGTTCCTTCTAAAGTTAAGTCACCAACGTTTGCCAAATGCGCATTGACCGCAGCAAAAGTTTCGGGTGTTGTTTTGCCTTCAAACAAAATCAATGTTGGAAAATTGAAACTATCTTTACCTGAAAACTTCGCAATTTCATCTGCAGCCTTGGTCGCTTCGGCTCCCTTAGGCAAGAAGGAAGAGTTGTTGTTCTCTTGAACTGATGAAAGTTTGCCAAATAGCGGCCCAAGCACGCCTGTGATTCCAAACCAGGCAAATACGACTAAGAATGCGATTGCTAAAGGCTTTCGGGATTTTTGAATTGACTGCGTAGACATTGTGAAGGAGGCCTTTCCTGGGTCTCAACTAGCTCCAATTGGTACGGAGGCAAGCCTACCTTTAGGCTAGCGATGTGCCCGTCGTAACCCCACCTAGCCAGAGTGAAATTGCTCTAACTCGCCACGGACTTATTGATTATGAAAAAGCCTTGCAAGTGCAGCGAACTATTCATTCCGAAGTAGCAGATGGAATCCGACCAAATACCTTGCTCTTACTTGAACATCCTTCAGTTTATACCGCTGGTCGTCGAACTTTAGATTCAGAAAAACCTCAGGATGGAACGCCAGTGATCAATGTAGATCGAGGTGGAAAAATTACATGGCATGGCCCAGGGCAGTTAGTTGGCTATCCAATTGTGAAATTGGCACAACCACATGAACTTGTTGGTTTTGTCCGCGAAATTGAACGTGGCCTGATTAATGTCTGTGAGGATTTAGGAATTAGCGCAACATGTGTTTCTGGTCGTTCTGGTGTGTGGGTCCGCGATCAAAATGGTGATCGCAAAATAGCTGCGATCGGAATTCGTGTGGCCAAAGGCGTAACAATGCATGGTTTCGCCCTCAATGTCTGCCCTGACTTAACGGCCTTTAACCAAATAATTCCATGCGGAATTAGCGATGCCGAAGTCACTTCTATTTCAAAAGAGCTGGGTAGAGACGTTACAATTGACGAAGTATCTTCTCTGGTAGAACGACACATCTTTGAATCATTAAAGAAGGTGAGCGCATGACTCTGGCCCCTGAAGGTCGTAAATTAATTCGTATTGAAGCGCGCAATGCCCTAACGCCAATTGAGCGCAAACCCGAATGGATTAAAACCAAAGCCCACATGGGTCCTGAGTACACACGGCTACAGACTTTGGTTAAATCTGAAGGCCTACATACCGTTTGCCAAGAAGCGGCATGTCCGAATATTTTTGAATGTTGGGAAGATAAAGAAGCTACATTTTTGATCGGTGGAGATAAATGCACACGTCGTTGCGATTTCTGCAACATCGATACCGGTAAGCCAGATGCCCTAGATCGTGAAGAACCACGCAAGGTTGCTGAATCTGTTAAAGCAATGGGTCTTAAATATGCAACCATCACTGGCGTTACTCGCGATGACCTGCCCGATGAAGGTGCTTGGCTTTATGCCGAAACAATTCGTAAAGTACATGAACTAAATCCTGGTACTGGCGTGGAGATGTTGGCACCTGATTTCCATGCAAAGGCGCACCTTCTCAACGAAATTTTTGAAACTCGTCCAGAAGTCTTCGCTCATAACTTGGAGACAGTCCCCCGAATTTTCAAGCAAATTCGTCCAGCTTTTACTTATGAAAAATCGCTCATGGTTATATCTATGGCCCGTGATTTCGGCTTGATTACTAAATCAAATTTAATTCTTGGCTTAGGTGAAACTCGTGAGGAAGTTTCCCAAGCACTTCTAGATCTTCATGCTGCCGGTTGTGACTTAATTACGATAACGCAGTATTTGCGGCCAACTAATCGCCATCACCCCGTTGAACGTTGGGTTAAACCAGAAGAGTTTGTTGAACTTTCTAAAGAGGCGACCGAGATTGGTTTCCTTGGGGTAATGAGTGGGCCACTTGTGCGCTCAAGCTATCGTGCAGGTCGTCTTTATAAGCAGGCAACGGATGCGAAGGCAGCTCGTGGCTGATCTTGTCTATCCCCCGGTAATTGCTGCAATAAAAACTTTTTGGAAAATTCTTGGACTTCAATTTGATTTTAAAGGTGAAGAAAACATCCCGAGAAAAAATGGAGCAATTCTTGCGATCAACCATGTGAGCTATTTAGATTTTGCAATCACGGGAACCGCCGCCTTGCCTGCCGGGCGGTACGTGCGCTTTATGGCTAAGAAAGAAATATTTGAAAATAAGTTAGCTGGTCCATTAATGCGCGGCATGCATCACATTAGTGTCGATCGCAGTAGTGGCTCTGCTTCATTTGTTGCGGCCCTACGCGCACTCAAGGCTGGTGAGATCATTGGCATCTTTCCGGAAGGCACCACCTCAACTTCATTTGAGATTAAAGAGCTCAAATCCGGAGCTGTTAGATTAGCGATCGGATCCGGAGTACCGATTATTCCTACGATTATTTGGGGCAGTCAGAGAATTTGGACAAAGGGAGTTAAGCGAAACCTTAAGCACAATAAATTCCCTGTGGCTGTGGTATTCGGTCAGCCAATCTATTACGAACGCGGAGCAGACGTTGAACATGCCGAACTGCATTTGCGTGAAACATTGCTAACCATGTTGCGCCAGGTTCAAGAAAACTACCCTGATAGCCATGTGGGTCAACGTTGGGCACCGGCTCGCCTTGGTGGAACTGCCCCTGCACCACTAAACTAAATACATGTTTAAGAGAAAAGCCAAAGAAAAGAAGATTAAGACCCCTCGTTTTCAAACCTTCCGCGATGCATACGCGGTCACAAAGCAAGTAAAACCTTGGATTGGCATAGCTCTCGTCGCAATCTTTCTTGTAACGCTTTCAATAGGAATCGGTATTGGGATCGCGGTTGGTCATCCAGTTTATCTAGGTTTCATTTTCACCCCTCTTTCTTTTCTAGCCACGCTTCTCGTCTTTACTCGCATTGCAGGCCGCGCTGCTTACTCTTCTATTGAAGGACAGATTGGTGCTGGCGCAAGTGTTTTAATGGCTATCCGCAAAGGGTGGACGACAACTCCAGCGGTTGCGGTTTCACGTAATCAAGACATGGTTCATCGCAGCGTCGGTCGTGCAGGAATAGTTCTTACAGGAGAAGGTTCACCCAATACTGTTCGCCAACTTTTACAGGATGAGCACAAGAAAACCGAGCGCTTTGCTCCTGGAGTCCCAGTAATTGAAGTAATCGTCGGTGATAGCGAAGGTCAAGTTTCACTACGTAAACTACAAAAGCATTTGCAAAAACAACCTAAAAAATTAACCGCCCATCAAATGCGTGAAGTTCGTGCCCGTCTAAAGGCCGTTGGTGGTTTATCTATGCCAATTCCAAAAGGCCCTATGCCGACTCGTGCGCCAAAAATTCGCTAATACATCTTTTTAAAGAATTGAAAGAGTAATTCTTTCACCATTGTGTAGTTGCTGATCTGGAAGCCCTTTCAAAACGTGCACTGTTGCCTCACCGATAACCACCCAATCAGAATCTCCCGATCTCTTAACTATTGCCGTTAACTCATCAACACCAATCAGGATTGAATTATCAGGAACATGCAGTAAAACCTTTGCAGCACTCTCTGGAATCCACTTGAAAAACTTGTTAAAATGTGGAATTACACGAATCTCTGGGAGCAGATTTAATCCAGAGGTTGCTGTTTTTTTCAGTAAGCGAAAATTCGGAATATGCGCGCTTAAAACCATTGCGCCAGCGCTACATCCAGCAAGTGATCCCCCTGTTTTCCAATTCTCGACTATCGCTTCCCACACGGGCGTATCACTTAAAACCTGCGCTAGATGGTGTGGGTCTCCCCCGGACATATACATCAGAGCACTGTTTGCAATTGCTTCCACAAATTCTTGATTAAATGCATCCTCGCGTGTATAAATTGGAAGGTAATCTGCTTGCACTCCAATTGCGCTAGCTTGTTTGTGGCCTAACTCTTTCCAGTATGCCAAGCTTTGATTACTCTCACGACCGGCTGCTGTTGGGATTTGTATGTACCTAGCCTCTTTCCCATTCTTTACGCCATCTTGAACAAGTGAATTCTCAAACTCGGTCATGGCAGGCAGGTATTCGCCTGAACCAACTAACGCTAATGAACCAACCATTTGGCAAGTGTAAGCGCTCTTAACTTTATTAAGATTAAAGTTGAGCTAACTTCTTGTTAGTACTGATCCGCTTAATCGCTCATGAATTCCCCGACCATTTTCGTCAAAGGTAACTGCAGTCACGACTAGAACCAAAAGCGCAGTTCGAATAAACGCCTGACGAGCAGAGATTGCTCCCCCATCTTCAAATCGAACAACCTTCATTCCAAATAGACGGTGTCCCAAAGTTGCCCCTTGCAAGGCGGTCAGAATCCACACTTCTGCAAAAAACAGCGCAAGAACATAGAGGGAACTATTGGGGCTCATCTGACCAATGCCGCCACTAAAAGCTGCGACGATGGCATAGCAAGCTAGCCAATCAAGGGCCAGAGCCCCCATGCGGCGACCATATGTGGTTCGAATGAATGGATAGCTCATGGGCCCAAGCCTAACGCCCTTTAAATTCTTAACATGGATGTAACAGGGCGGTTAGGCCAATTTGCCATTAGCGACTTATTCTTGGGCCACGAAGCAGAGGGCTCAAAGTCGAGGATATCTGCGCTGATACACATATAAACGTATCAATGTGAATTGGGAGAAGCATGTTTAAGAACTCTGCAGAAATTTTTGCATATATTAAGAAGGAAGACATAAAGCTAGTTGATGTTCGCTTTACTGATCTTCCAGGTATTCAGCACCACTTTAACGTTCCAGTTGAATCA
>WLIQ01000010.1 GCA_009726135.1 Actinomycetota bacterium
CGCCGACCTTAAATGTCATGTGATGCCCTTCGCTAGAGGGTCTATTCTACCAGCAATATCTTGTTGAGAAAACCCCGCATAACTAGCGTAAATCACTACTTATTTGGTGTGAGACAATTGCGCCTATGCGTCGCACATTAACTGCATTAATAATTGCACTACTAGCCATCTCACTAAGTGGATGCGGGGCCGGAACAAACGCAGCAACGCGAAATACCAATCAAGTAACAGATGGCGTTGAAGCAGCAATCACAGCAGATGGCATTAAAATTAAATTAGTCAATATTCTTGTTGTAGCAACTACCGAAGGTGCTGGCGTATTAGTCGGAACCATAGTTAATTCAATGCCAGATGAAGATGCTTTGCTTGGCATAGCTATTAACGGTCAGGTTGCAACTGTCACCGGATCTAATTCCTTGATGCAAAATAAGCCCATTATTTTTGAAGGGCCATCTACTAATGCAAAGGCAGTGGTTGCAACTTTAGGTGCAACGGCGGGACAGAATGTGCAAGTAACAATGTTTTTTGCACGTGCAGGCGAAGTGAATGTTAAAGCAATTATTCGTGATCAGCGCGATACATACGCTGGCATCACTGCTTAATTAATCTCTACTTCTTACCCTGATTAGCAACGGCTGCAATGGCTTCCTTAGCTGCTGCTGGATCTAAGTACTCTCCACCTTTAACCGTTGGCGTCAGATCGGCATTGAGTTTGTAATACAGCGGGATTCCAGTAGGAATATTTAATCCTGCAATATCGGCATCAGAAATTCCATCAAGATGTTTAACTAATGCACGAAGTGAGTTTCCGTGCGCAGTGACTAATACTCGCTTGCCAGCCTTGAGGTCTGGAACGATTGATTCATGCCAATACGGCAGCATACGTTCGATAACATCTTTGAGACATTCGGTCTTTGGCGCAGTGATATCGGCATAGCGCGCATCATTGGCCTGGGAAAATTCATCATTGTCATCGATAGCAGGAGGCGGAACATCAAAAGAGCGGCGCCACAATTGGAACTGTTCTTCGCCATATTGAGCCAATGTTTGAGCTTTGTCCTTACCTTGCAACGCACCATAGTGGCGCTCATTCAAACGCCATGAACGCTTGACTGGGATCCAGTGACGATCACAAACATCGAGAGCTAACTGCGATGTATGAATCGCGCGACGCAATAATGATGTGTGCAGTAAATCTGGCAGTAATCCGCGCTCAGTTAAGAGTGCACCGCCACGACGGGCCTCATCTTCTCCCTTCGACGACAAGCGAACATCAACCCATCCAGTAAAAAGATTCTTGGCGTTCCATTCGGATTCGCCGTGGCGCAAGAGGATTAATTCGTAGCTGCTCATAGGTGCATCCTAAACCAAATGCTTAAAAGCATCTAAATTAGCAAGTGACTCCCCGCGTGACACACGCCAAGCCCACTCGCGTCGAATTGCATTGGCAAAACCAAGTTCAATGAGCGGATTAAATGATGAGTCAGAGATTTGAAGTACTGATCCGACAAGGCGATCTATTTCTCGATCCGTGACAGCAGATAGTGGCAAGCGCCCGACTAAGAAAATATCTCGAACTTCATTGATAGCAAATGCGATTCCATAAAGTGAAGCGTTCTTAGCCATGCACCAAGCGTGTACCGCTGCTTCGTTGTCATCAGGTTTGCGGATAACAAAGGCGTTAATGCTCAGAGAATGATCACCAACAATTAATGCGCAGTGCGTCTGTAATTTTTTTTCGCCAGGCAAAGTGACTAAAAATGTGTTGTCGTCTTTGCGCTCGTATTCCAGATCATGAGAGTCGAGGAACTCTTCGATAATAAAGCGCGGGTCGATCGTAGCCATTTACTGGCCTGCGATTTTAAGTGCAGTGTTGTGCTCAGTTATTACTTGGTCATAAATATCTAAAGTACCGCGCGCAGTTGTGTCCCAACCAAAGTGTGATGCATGTTCGATTGCACCCACAGATAGAAGTACGCGGCGCTGTGGTTCTTGCAATAAACGGGCGATTACTGATGACCAGGCTTTTGCATCATGACCATCTACTAAAACACCAGAAATACCATCAGCCACGGCGGTACGCAAGCCGCCTACAGCCGTTGCAACAACCGGAGTTCCACACGCCTGTGCTTCAAGTGCAACTAAACCAAAACTTTCAGAGTAACTAGGAACGCAGACTAAATCCGCGGCGCGATACCACTGTGGCAAATCGGTCCGAGGAACTGGTGGCGTAAAACTAACAACATCATCAATACCCAACCATGATGTTAACTCTTTTAGCCGTTCAACTTCTTCAGTATTAGCACCTGATGCACCGCCAATAATATTGACGACTAACCTAGGTCGAAGTTGGGGTGAATGTTTAACGAGTTCTGATGCTGCACGAATTAAAACTTCTGGACCTTTGTGTGGCTGAATGCGGCCAACAAAGCTAACTACCAATGCATCGCGATCAATGCCCACAAAATCACGGGCTGCGCCGCGGCCATCACCTTGAGTAAATGTATAAAGATCAACACCTGGTGTTACAACATGGACAGTATCCGGGCACGCTTCATAGAGTGAAACAAGGCTGGCGGCTTCAGCATCGGTATTTGCAATGAGCGCTTGCGCTGCAGCAACTACTTGGGTTTCACCTTGCACACGAATCATTGGTTCTGGAACTTCGCCTTCAGCTAAATTCAAATTCTTAACGCGGGCCATTGTGTGCATGGTATGAACTAAAGGAATACCGAGCTCTTTTGCTGCCGGCATAGCAACTTTTCCAGAGATCCAATAGTGTGAATGAATAACGTCGTAGTTTTCTTCTCTAGCAATTCTTGCAAACTCTTTTGAGAGCCCCAAAATATGTGCAGGTAACTCTTCTTTAGTTAACGCACCGTGCCCACAAGCAAAGTGACGAACTCGTACACCTTTTAAAATTTCAACAATCTCTGGTTGTTCGGGATTAGTTCGGCGAGTGAAGATATCTACTTCTACTCCCATGGCCGCCATACGTTGGGCAGATTCAACAACATAGATATTCATGCCGCCGGCATCACCGATGCCTGGTTGATCCAGAGGTGATGTGTGCACCATCAAAGTTGCAATGCGCCCATTCATGCTTTAAGGGTACGGGCTATTAGAAGGTTGCGCGAATGCTGCCGACGCTCTTGCCCCCGCCTAAAGTATTTTCTTCTTGCTCGTGCGCATCTATCCCAAGAATTTTTAAGGCTGCAGCCGTGACTGCCGGCACTGCCCGCGCATTGCCATCACTAATTTTTAATGCCAATGTCCGCCCATCTGGCATAGAAGCAACGTTGATTGCTTCGGCTCCATCTTTCATAAACAGGCCTTCAATGTTTTGCATCATTCTGGTTGCAAGACGTCCTTGCCCTGACACCATTTCAGGAAATTCTCTACATGCTTGTGCAACGCTTTGATGAACAGGATCAGTTGAAATAGTTAAGGTGCGGACAGCTCGTGCTAATCCGAGAAGTGAAAACATGAATAATGGTGCACCACAACCATCAACGGTTGTATTTACAATGCTCTCACCACTCATCATCTCTACTTCTTTTGCAATTGCAATTTGTAATGGGTGATCTGGGCTTAAATATGTATCAATAGGCCAACCGTTAATGTGGCAGGTAAGAATCATTCCTGCATGCTTTCCACTGCAGTTCATTGCAAGACGAGTTGGTTGTGATGTCCTGCGTAGATCTTCTTCAAGTGGTCGATCCATAATGCACTGCAATGAATCTTCATCAAGGCCGGCCTTGGCCAAAATAGCTTGCGCACCGCTTTGATGCATGCCAGTACCGGCATGAGATCCGCACACCAAAGCCAATAAACGTGGTTCTAAATCAAGACCAGCGCGCACCATTGCCGCTGCTTGAATAGATTTAAGCGATGATCGTGAATACATAGGAAGCGTTGGATCACCTTTTTGAAATGCAATCGAACCATCGGCGTTAAGAACTACAACATGTCCGGCATGAATCGATTCAACTTTTCCACCGCGCGTGACTTCGGCTAGAACCTCACCCAACATCATTCGGTTGAACGTGGGAGTGAGGACCACACATGTGCTTGAAGTTCTTGTCCTTCAGCTGCCATGTCATAGGCATAGAAAAGTTCGCCAGCAACGAGTCCGTACAAACGAACACCAGCAGTAACAATCTTTGCCGTCGGTGCTGAATAACCTTGATCCATTACTAGTTGAATCTTTGGACCATCAAAAGTTCCAACCCAACCTTCAGTAATTCCGGTGCTATGTGAAATCAAAACCTCTAAAACATTATTCGGCTTAACGCGCCAAAAACCAACTTCGGATGCACCTGGGCGAAGGATTTCTCCATCAGCATCAATAATCCATGAACGTGAAAAATAGTTAAGGAAGTTACGGCCGTCATGGTTAAAAACAACTTCGTGAGCAAATTCAAAACCTTCAATCGTTGGATATTCGCCGCGACCTTTACCGCGCCAAGTTCCAACTAGCCATGCCAGTGGATTGAGATCTGGGTGCAGACCTTCAGGGATTGTGAAAACCATTTATGGACGTCCTCTAAATTTGGGTGAACGACGAGCTTGCGATTGACGTCCACGAAATGCATAAAAAATGAGCGCAATACCCAAGGCGATGGCAGTTAAGCCAAGGATTACTGAAGTAAAAAGCTCCACGAGCCAAATCTTAGCGGTTAAACAATGACCTGCTGTGATGCTGGAATTCCATCGATGCTCAGCGTGGAATCCGTTGGTGTATTTCGCTTAATCATTGCTAACGCAATCGTGCCGAGTTCATGGTGGCGGGCTACTGTGCCAATAAATCCAACAACTACGCCATCGTTTTCAACTTTTGTGCCCGTTGCTGGAAAACCAACATCGCTGCCATCAAGGTGGAGCATTACTAATCTGCGCGGTGGGTTACCTAAGTTAAAAATCTTGGCCACAGTTTCTTGCCCACGATAACAACCCTTATTCATGTGGACTGCGCCATTTAGTACGCCGAGTTCATTAGGAATTGATTTGTGATCAGTTTCAAAACCAATGCGTGGGCGGTGGGCAGCTACACGCTCTGCATCTAAGGCCCACATGCCAACCTGTGTAGCAACTGCATTAAAAGTTTGTGCCATCTCTGCAACTTCATTGCGTGGGACTAGTGCAAACGGTCCACCAAGTTCGGTTGTTGCACCTGGCGCACGTAAAACTGCGAATTCGGACGTTGCATCACGAACATCAACTTTGAGCATAAATTTCATCTTCGTTAAATATGCAACCAAAGTATCGGCATAACCCGGATCCAAAACTAACCAAGAAGTCGTTCCGTCATCGACAATATTAAATTGATACTCAACATGACCTTGTGGATCTAAAATCATCCCTGACTTCCAGATACCGACTTCTAAATCACTTAAAAACTGGGTTGTTAAATCATGCAGCCATTTCAGGCGATCATCACCGCTGACTGCAACAACAGATAGGTGTGAAAGATCTGCCCATGCCGTGCCAGATTCAAGTGCGCGTTGTTCTTTTACTGGTTCACCAAAATGCCAAATAGCTCCTTTATCAGGACCGGCTTCAACTAATACGGCGCTCATTGGCAGTTTGAACAGGTTCCATAAATGGCAAAGTGTGAAACATCTGTCTTAAATCCATACTCATCAGAGAGAGCGTTAACAAATGTTGCAGCAATATCTAATGGCGCATCACCCACGGCCTCGCACTTTCCGCACACTAAATGTAGATGTGTGAGTTCTTCTGCTGCGTGGTAAGTCGCTCCGCCATGGCCCAAGTGTGTGTGCTGCACTAATCCAACGTTTTCTAGAGTTTCTAAGTTGCGATAGACAGTTGAAAGATTGATTCCTGGATGAGTAAGGCGTACTTTCTCGGCAACTTCTTCAGGTGTTGAGTGCCCAAGTTCGCGCACAGCGGCAAGGACTAATTCGCGTTGAGGTGTTAAACGTAAACCCTTATCGCGTAGTTCATGCTTATCTGCCATGTGATAAGCCTACCTTGCGCAGCACAATTGGATACCTCACTTTGTGCAGGGTATTCTCTTCCAATGGCCAAGGTTCTGCTACTCACCAACGTTCTTGGTGCTAGTGCTGAGGTTTTACCCGCACTTGGTTTACTTCAGCACAACGTTCGTATCTTGCCTGCCGAAGCATCTGTATTAGTTGATGCTCCCGATGTTGATGTTTTATTAATTGATGCACGCCGTGAACTGCCTGCAGCGAAATCATTAACAAAATTAATTACAACAACTGGAATTGGTTGCCCCATCATTGCAATTACAACCGAGGGTGGCTTATCCGCATTCAACGCCGACTGGGGAATTAGTGACGTAATTCTTGATACCGCAGGCCCTGCCGAAGTTGATGCACGAATTCGTATTGTTTTAGGTAAGCAAGCAGCTGCTGCGCTAGAAAATGATCCACACAATGGTGAAATTCGAAGTGGAGATGTTTCAATTGATGAATCAACCTATACCGCGCGCCTTAAAGGTGAAGTTTTAGATTTAACTTTCAAAGAGTTTGAATTGTTGAAGTATTTAGCTCAACACCCTGGTCGTGTTTTTTCTCGTGCGCAGTTGTTGCAAGAAATCTGGGGCTACGACTATTTCGGTGGAACCCGCACAGTGGACGTGCACATTCGTCGCCTGCGGTCAAAACTTGGCCCAGAGTTTGAAGCAATCATCGGAACCGTAAGAAACGTGGGATATCGCTTTACTGTCGATGCATAAACCATGCGTCACATTCTCAAGCTTCATCGCGACTTAAATAGGGATTCACTTCCTCAAATAGCTCATGACTACACAATCGAAACTTTTAATGCCGCTATTCATAAGCAATCTTGGCTTGATTTAAATAATGCAATCTTTACTAACCACCCGGATCAAGGAAATTGGGCCATTGACGATTTAGAGAATCGTATAGCCGAATCTTGGTTTGATCCGCAAGGATTCTTTTTAGCCACTGAAAATAGCCAGATTGTGGGCTTTGTGTGGACCAAGATTCATCAAGATTTAGTTAATCAAGATCCCGTGGGTGAGCTCTACGTAGTTGGCACTGACCCAGATCACCATGGCCGCGGCATAGCTCGCGCGCTTTCAGTTGAAGCTATTAACTTCTTTGTTGCAATGGGTTTAAAGCACGCGATGTTGTATGTAGATGCCGATAATGAAAAAGGCTTAAAGCTCTATCAATCTTTAGGCTTTAATTAGGGAAATAAAAAAGGAGCCAAGGGAATCGGCTCCTTTTTGTATTCCGGTCTTTAAGGTCGGATTGGTCTTACTGGCTTTGCAGGAATACCAGCTCGTGCAGCAGCTGCCGCAGCCTTGAAAGCGCCTCGTGCGGCTTTCTTTGCTTCAGGAGTTGATGCAGCTGCAACAGCGGCATTGCGCACTGCCATCGCGGTTGCGATAGTTGAATGTGCAGTTGCAATTGCATTTTGACGTGCAATCTGTGCAGTTTTAAATGTCGCCTTTGCAGCATCGAACGCTGCTTTTTGCTCTGGAGTTAATGCAGTTTTCTTAACAACCGGAATTGTTGATTCAGCTGCGTTTGCTCCTGTTGCACCTGCAAGTGCAAATAGTCCAGCAGCAATTGATGCTGCAATAGTTCGCTTAAGTATGGACATGAATACCCTCTTCTCTTCCACAACCAATTGCGGATAAAGAAAAAATAGAGCGCATGCGTGTGGCAAGGCTTTGTTTAACTTGTGAACTCTTTGTGGAAAATTAAGCGAGAAGCTCCTTTAAGCCTGCAATCAAGCGATCAACGTCATCTCGCGTTGAATATGGTGCTAATCCTGCACGCAAAGCCCCGGTATCGCCCAGACCTAATGCGCGTGAGACTTCTAGGGCATAGAAGTTGGAAGCGGGAAGTGTGACGCTTTTAAACGCCATCGCTTTATAAATATCAGCGCTGTTGTGTCCTGCAAATGAGAAATAAATTGTTGGTGTGCGGTGCTTGGCATGGCCATACAAAGTAACACCGGGCAGCCCAGCAACCGAACTTTCTAAATACTCAAGCAGTTCATCTTCATATTTCTCTAGCGCATTCATTGAGTTAACAATCTTTTCCCGGCGAGTTGTTCCATTACCTGGAGCCATTTCGGCAATGAAGTTAACGGCGGCAATACAACCAGCCATCAATTCATAAGGAAGAGTTCCAAATTCAAAGCGCTCTGGCACGATATTTGTGGCTGGTAATAACTTGTCATTGTTAAGGGTTTCAAGCAGGGCTGGTGATGCAGCCAGCGCTGCACAGTGAGGGCCCATTAACTTATAGAAAGAGAAACCAAAGAAATCTGCCCCGATATCTTTAACACTAATTGCAGCGTGTGGAGTTAAGTGCACGCCATCAACATAAAACAGTGCGCCGACTTTGTGTACGGCTGCACCGATTGCTTTTAAATCTGGGCGAGTACCGATTGTGTTTCCAGCCCCGGTAATAGCAACTAACTTTGTTTTAGAGGATAAAACTGCTTCTACAGCAGCAACGGTAATTTCTGTTGTTGCAAGATCTAATTCGGCCCAGCGCACAGTTGCACCTACGGCTTCTGCAGCTTGAATCCAAGGGCGAACATTTGAATCATGATCAAGACGTGAAACAACTACTTCATCGCCTGGCCCCCAGTTTTTAGCAAGGGTGCGAGAGAAGTCGTAAGTAAGTTGAGTCCAAGAACGCCCATAGACAACTCCATGTGGATCTACATCAATGAGATCACCAACTGCCTGGCGAAAACCCAGCACATACTCTTCAGCATTTTTCTCTGACTCGGTATTAACGTTGCGATTAGAAATCGGCTTGGTTATGGCATGAGCGATTGCAGCGCCTACGACGAGTGGAACTTGAGAGCCCCCTGGGCCATCAAAATATGCAAGGCCGGTGTTGAGTGAAGGAAAGTGGGAGCGGATTTTATTAACGTCGTAGGTCATAGCGCGCAGATTATCACCGCACGAGTTCGGCGCACATAGCCCTAAAGGCCTTGGTGTGTGCGTCAACATCGGCTGCGGTGGTATCAGGACACATCAGCGCCATATTGTGGAATGGCGTAATCAAAAATCCATCATTGAGCATACGCAAATGTATGTACTGCTCTAATTCAAAATCGCCCGCGTTGTTGGCATCGGCGCCTGTAACTGGGGCGGTTTTGCCAAACATGTATTCACCACGTGCACCTAAACGGTTACATGTCCAAGGCAAATCAAACTCTTTGATCGCACCATCTACGCCATCAGACCAACGTGTGCCTAAATCAATCATGTGATTAAAGTTTTCTTGTGTTAAAACTTGTGTGAGCGTTGCGCGCATCGAAGCAAGGGATAATGCATTTCCAGCTAAAGTTCCACCGATTCCACCAGTATCGATAATTTCAAGTTCAACCATGCGCTTAATATCATCAGCAATTTTGTGAGTCATACCAAATGTTCCAGTAGGAATTCCACCTGCAATCGCCTTACCTATGGTTAAAAAGTCAGGCTTTAAGCCACGATCTGCCGTCATTCCACCAGGGCCAACCGAGATTGTGTGGGTCTCATCAATGATCAAGATTGTGCCGTATTTCTTAGCAAGCTCTTGCACGGCTTCTAGGTAACCAGCTTGTGGCAAAACGATTCCGACGTTTGTCATTGCAGGTTCCATCAAGATTGCAGCAACGTCGCCGTGGGCTAATGCTTTTTCCATTCCGGCGATATCGTTAAATTCAACGACGCGAGTTGTCTGATCTAAGGCAACAGGTGCACCGATATTTCCTTCGCGTGCCACGGTATTACCAGCATCATCTAACGTTGCAAAAGTTTCATCAACTGAGCCGTGATAGCAACGATCGATAACAATAATCTTTGATCGCCCGGTAATCATTCGGCTGTAGCGAATAACATGGCGGTTAGCATCGGTAGCCGAAACCGTGAACTGCCATAAAGGCAATCCAAAACGGTTAGCTAGTTCTGCCGAAACTATTGCCGCATCGGCCGTTGGCAACATGGCAGTAATGCCCTTACCTACTTGTTCGCGAATCGCAGCCACAGTTGCATCTGGTGAGTGGCCAGTCATTGAGCCGGTATCGCCTAAACAAAAATCAATATAGGTATTGCCATCAACGTCAGTAAAGCGCGCGCCTTTAGCTTCTTTTACAAAGACTGGGTAAGCACCTGGCCACTTAGCCATCCATGACATAGGAACTCCGCCAGGCATATGTGCTTGCCCCTGCTTAAAGAGTTGGCCAGATGTTGGATGCAAAAGAAGAAAACGTTCATCTTCTTTTTTACGAAGCGCCGCTAAGTTGCCACGATTAATCATCTCTAAATCCTACTCATTAATTGAACTGTCTATTCAAGGGATTCAAAAACAAACAAAGCTTCAATGTAATTCTCACCACTAATGCCCAAATTTTGTGCATCAGGGGGAGCAGTCTGCGGTTCAATACATACGCCGTCAGGATCTTCATTGTAAACAACCCACCATGGCGCATCGCATTCAATTGAAATCCGTGCAACATCTTCCCAAACGACAGCCGGGGTACCTTTGATTCCAGTAAAGGCGTCATCCCACGGTTGAGGTGTGGGTGCAGTGCGTTCTCCTGTTGGAAGTCCATCGTTGCCACGAACTAACATTTCAACAGCATCAAATTCAATTTCAGCACTGCCACCACGATCAAGATCACGGGCAAACCAAGGATGAAATCCCATCCAGGCAGGAAGTTCGCAGCCATTCGGTTCATATTCAAGCGACCAACGCACTGCATCATCTAAAACTTCAATTGATTGTTCGACAGTTGCACCGTTATATGGCGCAGGTAAATGTAAGAGTGAACGTCCTGGACCGATTTCCTGCCAAGAAGAAGTTAAACCGTAGCCATGTATGGCATGTGGTGGATCAATTGTTGTTGGAAGTTGAATCTCTCGCCCAGCTGCATCTTTGATTAAACCTTCATTAATACGCCCAGCCCACGGCGCCATTGCATACCAGCCCGATTTGCTCACCGGTCCGCGAAATGGAACCGCAAATTCATTATCACGCCACTTAATTGATGTAATGCGTGCCCCAAAGTCGTCATCGATTGCAATCTGAAACTCAGCATCGTCAATAAACTGCATTATTTTTCCATCGCTTCTAATAGTTCGTGCGTTCGTGGTGGCTGTGCGCCAGCACGTGAACAAGTAATACCAGCAGCGATTGCTGCCTTGTGCAGAACTTCATTTAATACATGACCTGTTAGCCCATGCACCGAATGCATGATAATACTTTCAACGACTATTGCCCCAACAGTATCTCCAGCACCGACTGTGTCCACGACATTTACTTTCACGCCACCTACTTCTTCCATGCCATGTTCGGTAAATCCAATAAGTCCGTGGACTCCGCGTGTAACAACAACGCAGTTAACTCCTGCGGCAATCCAGCGGTGCGCCACGGTGTCTAAGGATTCATCGGGGTATAGCCATTTAATATCGTCATCACTTACTTTTACAACGGAAGAAATACTGACCCATTTTTCAACTGCGGCAGCGTATTTATGGCGATCCCCTATAACTGATGGTCGGATATTAGGATCAAAAACAATCGGTGCAAATTCACCTACCTGCACAGCCCAATCGAATAAAACGCCTGCACCTGGTTCGATAATCGTTACTAATGTGCCAATGTGTAATACCGAAGGTTTTAATCTTTCAGGATCAGGCAGCCATGATTTATTAAAATCAAAAGTAGCTGTGCCATCGATAAGAAATTCATAACTAGCCGAAGCCTTTGAATCTAAAGTTACCGTTGCTGTGCACGTTGGCTTATCGCTACTTAAACATAAATCTAGACCCACACCATCGCGGCTTAACTCTTTGCGTGCGCTGACACCATACGCATCGGTTGAGATACCATCAATAAAATCAACCTCGTAACCTAAACGCGCTAAAGCTTTAGCAGTATTTGCTGGACCTCCACCAACAACAGGGCCAGTTGGTAAAATATCGATTAAGACTTCACCACACACCCAGATGCTCACGGTAGTTCGCCTTTGCGTGCTAAAAACTCTGTTAATACTTCAACACCTAATAAATGATCTTGTACTTGTGGTAGACCGCTAATTAATAAAATTCCCATACAACCAAAACCTGAAACATTAAGCGGTAATCCTCCACCATGAATAGCATGCGTTGCTTCAGGTAATCCTTTGACTGCATACCAATCAATACCTTGTTCTTCAGCTAGTACTCTTTCAAACATTGTTGAATTACCAGTAGCTAAAACTACAGCTGCCTTTCGTGCGATCCATGCATCGTTTTCGGCATTAGATCCAGGCAATGATGCATGAAAGACGATCCAGTCCTTTAATCGCACTTGCACAGCAATCGGCACACCACGTTCAAAGCCCAGATCAAGTGCGATTTCACCGATTTCGATTGCTTCTTTTTGCGATAACGACGGCAGTTCCAGGGTCTTGGCCTCTAAAGCCAACCCCGCACTTGTAAAGCCACCCGTTGTTTCGACCACGCACTAATTGTGCCTTATTGTGCGTACATGATCACTATTGCCGAAACTGACCTTGTTGTTCATCCACTCTGCCTTGGCGGAAATGTCTTTGGTTGGAGCGCAGATGAAGCTCAATCTCACGCTGTTTTAGATGGATATGCCGGCCACGGTGGAAACTTCATCGATACCGCTGATGTATATAGCGAATGGAAAGATGGTAACGCAGGTGGAGAATCAGAGAAGATTATTGGTGCTTGGATGAAAGCGCGCGGTAATCGCAATGAAATGGTTATTGCAACAAAGGTTGCCAAGTATTCTAAGCGCCCAGGTTTAAGCGCTTCAAATATTTTTGCTGCATGTGAAGAATCTTTGAATCGTTTGCAAACTGATTACATAGATTTGTATTACAGCCACGAGGATGATGCGAATATTTCACTAGAAGAAACTCTTGGGGCATATGCCCAGTTAATCGCTGAAGGTAAAGTCCGATATATCGCAGCTTCTAACTTCACTCCTGCGCGTTTGCGTGAATCTATAAAGTTCAGCGAAGATAACAACCTGCCGGCATACGTTGCAGTTCAGGATCTCTATAATCTTGTCGATCGCACCGGCTATGAAGGCGAAATGGAAAAGGCAGTTTCCGAACTTGGAATCTCTAATATCCCTTTCTATGGAATTGCTCGCGGATTTCTAACTGGAAAATACCGCCCAGGGATTAATGAAGTAGATTCAAAGCGGGTTGAAGGAGCTCGTGAATATGCCAATGACAAGAACTACGCCGTGCTTGCTGCAATGGATGTAATCGCCAAAGATCACAACGCTTCTTTGGCTGCAGTTGCTCTTGGATGGTTGCGTGCACAACCAACCGTAAGTGTCCCTATTGCATCAGCACGGACAGTGGAACAGCTCAATGAGATTATTCAGGTTATTGAATTAAGTCCTACAGAAGTTGAAAATCTCAACGCTATTTCTTAAGTCGTGTAGCCATAGTTGCGGCCACCTTTAGCCATGCTGCAACTTCGGCTTCGGTGAACCCGGCTTCGTCAGATTTAATGACATAGAGACCAGTTAAAAGCGTCTCGTTAAATTGATAGAAAGCCAGTAATTGCTGGGCTTTTTGACCAGTGTTGATCTGTGTTCGAACCAGAACCCGTTGCCCGTTAGGCAGTAGACCTGAAGGTAAATCATTGATTTCAGCAAAGGAATAGGGGATAAATGTCCCGGTGGTGTCCGTAAAACCTGCATCAATTTTGCATTTTGCCAAAGCGTTCTGTAATTCTTTTTGAGCTTGTTCTACTACTAATTTTGAGGAATACCTCACGACTTCAGTGGACAGAAATGTATATGGGCTAGATTTTTTTATGGCAATCATTTGCCGACGCTCAGTGCGATCTTTCTCTGAATCATATGTTGCACCGCATAGATCAAGTGAAGGATCTAGCAAAGTTGTGCCGTTGTTCATCGGCAGCACTGTCCACTCTTGGCTAAAATCAGAGGCGTTAAAACCGAAATTGGAAAGAGTTAGTTGTGTTTTATCAGACAGAGAAGAGTCATTAGCAGGTTCAATTCGGTCAATTTCGAAAGCATCTGTAAATCTCGTTGAGTAGTATGCGATTCCTGCGAAAACAAAATTTGATCCGGACACTCGAATTACTTTCTTTACTGGCCCTACTTTTACTGCTGAACTAATTCGAATTTTTGCCGCTTTAGAATCTGCAATTGTTGTAACATTTTTAGATGCGATGCTTGCTTGGGAAGTGCCAGGTCCAGTTAAAATCGAAACATCACCTTGGACTGTTAAAGACGCGGAGCATTTACCAATACATTTGAGCGCACCTACCCCGTATACATTTGATGCAGGTTCCCATCGGCCTGTGCGAGCAGATTTATCTGCTCGAAGAAAAGAAGCATTCGCTGAAAAATCGCCAGAAATTCCATTTCCCAAGCAGTCAAAAACTTGGGCGGTTGCCACAAGGCTTTTGCCATTTGTCATAGTGATGATTGGCGCAGTTTTATTGCTACTACTTTGAGTTATAAAACCAAATGGATTGACTAAGTTTGTCGCACATAAACCGCTGCCCTTATCGCTAGCTCCCGTCCATGCCAATGCAACTTCTTGCGGATTGGCCGATGTCACTGAGAAATCATTGGTTACATCTGGGTGGCCACGGTCTATAACGGCTTTAACTTGCTTGGACCAAGCGCTCTTATTGCCGGCGCGATCTATAGACCGAAGGGCAAAAGAGTAAGAGCCTTCCGGTAAATCCTGCACAAGAACTGTTACTGGGGTTTCAAATGGGCTCAGATAGGTCGGATTCCAACCCTGCACCGGGCTTCCAGGCAAATCACTAATCACGTCATCGACTGAGATCTCAAAGCCTGTCACAGCCGTATCGAGATCTTCGTATCCGCTTTTAATAATACTCAGGGCTGGAAATTTCCATTCTTTTACATCAATTAATACTGGGGTTGGCGGCGGGGTTGTGTCATCTTTCTTGATAATTGAAACCCCTGCATCCGTATCAGATGTTGTAGCGGTTATTGTTATATTTTTTGAATACAAAGAAGCTTTCGTTCCAGTCATTGATCCTGACTCTCTGGACAATACATATCTGTAATTATCAAGATTGAGCATCCATACATCGGTACCTATTTCAGTGGAAAATTCATCAGCAAGTGCATCTTCTGGATTAGGTGAAACTACAGATGAAACTGGTGGTGGATCTAATCTGAACACCACTAATCCGGCCTTATAAGACATTGCTGGATTTGCCCTGCGGTATTCGATCCAATACGCAGAATTTCCATCGCGCATAAAAATCGCTTTTGTTCCCGCTGCAAAATCTGAAGGCGCTAAAGTAACAGATTCGCTGCTCCACACCTGTTTAACTTGTGAATCATCTAAATAACCCATTCGCCATTGGTGATATGTATTGAGTTGCGATTTTGTATCTAAATTACCCATAACATCAATGACGCCACCGTATTCAACTGCCTTGCAATCACTTCCCCATTTGCCGTCTTTTGATCCAGAGTCACAACGTAAAAAATTACTGTGCCCCAACCCCAATGTGTGACCAAGTTCGTGAGCAATGACAAATGCTGACGCTGAATCATGCAAAACTAAAATTCCGTTTGTGCTCTCTTTGGAGCCCAATCCGCCTCGTCCGCTCCATACACAGCCAGCATTGGGAGAGATAATCACTAAATATCTGTGGCTGTAATCGCTAATTCCAAGTTGCGAGTATGCCTTGCTTTGAGTTTGATACATGAAATCACTAGCGGCGCTTCCGTTACAGGGCATAGTGGCATTAATAGAAATTGGTTCGGCCACGGTTTTGCCTGACACAAAGGAAATTACGCGATCTTTGGTGTCGCCCACCAGTGTTGTGTAGCTTTTCCATCGAGCATTAACATCGCTATCAATTAATTGGACAACTTCGGCAGGAGTAATTGCTGCTTTTGACGCACCTGCCCAAGTGACCTGAACAATATCTACGACGCGTTCATCAACGGCTAACGCCGGCGTTAATCCAACACTTACAAATGCCAGAGCCAGTGCAACGAGAATAGAAAAGCGCTTCTTCACACTGCCCACCTTAAATGCTCCACGCAGAGTTTTGATGTCTATCGATAACCCAGACCTGATACCCCGCTAATTCGGGCTGAGTAAACCACTGTGCCCCATCTTGGCCCGCAACCATGACTGCTGTTGCTAAGGCATCACACAACCAACCATCTGCGCCAACAATTGTGGCTAACTTTGCCCCTATTGCGATTAAGCCGGTGTATGGATCGGTGATGTGTGCACCGCGTTCATACGTTCCAGATGTTGCAATGGCGCCATCCATAATTTCAAAGATCTGCAAAACTTCTTGTTTGTTATCGGGGTTCACCACACCAATTTTCCAAGGCTTAACTTGTCCATCGGATGTATCAAAGAAACCACCGCGCAATGCTAAATCCCCGGCCGCATTTACTTGTACGTGCTGGGCACCTGCGCTGATTAACATATCGGCGCAAATATCGGCAGCCCAACCTTTTACAAGTCCAGATGGATCAAAGCCGCCATCGACTGCCCAAGGATCAAATGCATCATCACTTAAGTACTTTGCCTGCAAACATAATTGCCACACTTCTTGCACCGCTGCCGGGCAATCAGCAATCCCTACTTTTCCTGTACGCAATCGAGTCACCCACGATGAATCGATATATGTAGAAAAATCCTCATCAACACCGTGGCAGAAATCTTTAACTTTTTGCATTCCTGCATCTAATTGCGCAGTACTGACATCTTTGCCAGCGATATCCACATCCACAATTGTTCCCCACACTGGAAACTGCGAGCGCAGATGATTCATTACATGAGCCTACCTAACGCTTTACAAACCAGCTTTAGCTAGCGCACCCTGTAAAGATGTATACCAACCATAAGAAGTATATGAAGCCCCAGATGCACCTTGAATCGCATCGGATTGTGCGGCTAAAGTCTGTTGGCGCAATATCGGTGTTGCCATATCGGTCCATCGCTGGCTACGACCGCTTGGTGCTTGTAGCGCTTTTGCATCAGTGATTTTTCCATTACTTACTGTGATCTGAACTTGTACGTTTCCGTAATTGACATTAATAGTTGGTCCCACAAATGTTCCGGTCACACCCTTTGCTGCAGGTGCGGGGGCTACCGTTGTTTTAGTCGCCGTTGGCGTTGCTGAAGCGGTTGCGCTAGCAGTTGCACTCGCAGATGCAGGTGCACTAGCAGCAGCCGTTGCCTTGCCTGTGGCCTTCTTAGTTGTAACCGGCTTTGATGTTGCGCTCTTTGTAGCCTTTGATGTGGCAGATGAAGCCGCTGTTGGAGCTGTACTTGCAACAGGTGTTGCAGTGCCAGGAGTAGATGAAGTTAATCCGCCAATTGCACCGATTCCAGCGCCTATGCCTGCGGTATTAGAAGTTGAAAACTGCGGCGGTGTAATTGCCATAACTGCGCCGAGTCCACCCAGGGTGCCTCCAGCGATTAACAGCGCCCGTTTCATCTCATACCCTCATCCTTAAATCCCTCGAAGAATTTATAAGCAAATATAACCTCACTTACCTGAGGAGTTTCTGAGAACGACCACAGATGCTCCTGCGTATTTATGTGCCGCAAAGAGGTTTACTCGCGATGGAATGCAAAGGCTTCGTCATGGAAACGGTTCTTTGGCCCGCCTACATCTTCAAATGCCTTGCGTACTGATGACACCAAAGGCTCTGGCCCGCAGATATAGACATCGCTATCTGCAAACTGTGGAACTAATCGGCGCATCGCCGGCGCATCCATGGGATGGTTCTTACGCGGTCCAACTAGATAATGAATCCGAATCGAACCGCCACTATTAAATGCTAAATAATCCAGCTCTTCGCGAAGTACCAAATCTTCTTCTTTAGATGCACGGAAAATTACATCCATCTGTACGCCGCCATTGAGTTCATCCATGATCGCGCGAATGGGTGTGATTCCAACACCGCCACCCACCAAAACAACGTGCGGCCTTGTTGAGCGCCCAGCGGTAAAAGCGCCATATGGGCCTTCAACAAATACACGAGTACCCGGTTTAATAAATGCCATCGAACGCGAATGATCACCTAAATCTTTTACGGTGATGCGCATAAGGTGCTCGGTTGGCGCAGCAGATAAAGAAAATGGATGTGACATCAAGAAATGTCCGCGTGCTAAAAAGCGCCAACCAAAGAACTGTCCACCCTGGGCATTTAATTTGTGCAGATTGCGGCCCTTCATAATCACCGAGATAACCCCTGGACCCTCAGCTACAACTTTTTCTACTTTCAAATTAACACTCAGTGATCTGACTAGGGGCACACCAAAGCGCCAATACACAATCGAAAAGGCCATCAAGACATATAACGCGGTCCAGTAAGCACGATTAAGTGGGTGGCCAATAAACATCTGGCCATTTATTACTTGGTGCATAAAAGATGCGGCCACAGCAATATATGTATAAACATGAATAATCCACCATGTTTCATAGCTCATCTTTGCTCTAGCTTTTTTGTAGGATGTCACACCAGCTAGCACCATTAAGAAAAATCCAGCCAATGCAAACCACATCCACTCGAAGGTGTTGAGCATTCTCCATAGCTCTTTATAGAGTGGAATTGAATCTTGCCCGGCAAATGATAAAACGATTAACAAAACATGTGTACCGATTCCATATAAGGACCAGGGCCCTAAGTTGCGGTGCCATGTCACTAGTCGATCATGGCCAACGCCTTTTTCAATCCAAGGAATTCGCGCGACTAAAAAGATTCCAACAATGGCCAGATAGGTTCCCACTAATGCCGATAATCGCGAAAATGATGCAATGGATGCATAAACAGAAGTGAAATCACTTTTGCTCACTGTCGTTAATTGCAGCGCCAAAGTTAAACCAAGGCCAGCTCCAAGTACCAACGCTGCCCAGTCGGTGCCAGCCGATGAATGCTTATAGATTCGCGTTGGTTTAGTCATGTCGCTATTAGATACCCTTTTGCTGAGAACTTCCTGATTAAAACGTAAAAGCCCCGACCAAAAGGCCGGGGCTTTTACCTACTTATTTATTTAGTTAGAGAACTCAACAACAGCACACTTGTTTAGCGCACTTGCGCACAGTGGTTCTGTTGTTCGGCCCTTTCCGATTGCAACTACGTTTGCAGTTGGTACAAGCTTGCGGATCTGTGCAGCAACTGCATCAGCACGGGCTTGTGATAATGACTTATCTGAAGCTTTTGAACCGACTGCTTGCACGTATCCGTAGACAGTTACCTTCTCGCCAGGGGTGGCAGCATTAGCCTTAATTTGAGCCAGCAAGCTAGCTGAAATCTTGGATGAGCTAAGGTCGAAGGTTACGACAATTGCGCGAGGCGCATTAGTAACTTCGATTTCTGAAGAGATACGACCAGTGTTGTAGTTGACTGTGTCATTAGGGATAAATGAGGCAATTACTGGGTATTTGCCTGGTGCCATCTTTTCGCCCATGGCAACCGTATAAGTAAAAGTACCCTTTACGTTTGCAGTTGGGTTCAACTGCTTGGCAGAAACGGGAGTTCCTTGCTTCATAGCAGCTGGCTTATCCCACTTCAAAATTGGGTTGATCTTGGTGATAACGATTGTTCCATTAGCTGAAGTAGCTTCGTAATCCTTGGCTGTAATTGTTGCAACAACGCTGTGATTACCGCTATTCATAGGGGCTGAAGAACCGCCTGCATATTTAACAGAAACACTCAAGCCCTCAGGATTGGTTGTAACTGTTGCTGACTTAGGTGAACCGTCGTATGAATACTTTCCACCGGTGACCGTAATTGTCGCCTTCTTCAAAGCCGTTACTACTGGTGTTGTGGTAGGTGTTGGCGTAGGAGTTGTAGTTGGATTATAAATGGAATCGGCCGGCCATTCGCTAACAACTAAACGACCTGTACCTGTTGTGTTGAAATTGCAATCCGCATCGGGTGAAAAGTGAGCTTGTGGTGTGATTGTGTAAGTACCAGCACGAGTTGGCTGATCCGTTACGAGACCATCAAGACTTCCGCCTGAATAGAGAAATGTTACTGATGTAAAAACGTTGCCATAAGGCAATGATGCAACTGAGTACCGAGAAGGGTTAATTGACTGACCCTCATAGATACTAAAACTGTCTCCGCTGTTAATAGTTACAGCAGCATTAAATGGATAAAGTTCGAATTCTTCACTTGGTGCAGAAAATGTATAACCTTCGTATGACTGCCCGGACAATAATGTAACTTCTGTCCCATCAACTGTTACTTCAGCGTAAGGAATAACTGTGTAAATGCCTGCATAAAATGGGTCATCGCCCACCATTGCACCACACGTACCTGGATAGGTTATATGAACGCCATAGTCAACATGATCGTCTTCAGAGATTAATTCACCATAACCAACGTAAGTTACTTCTTGTTCTGGGTCTCCGAAATGCCAGTTGCTTGGGAGGGTAAGCGACATCGTTAACTCGCCTGCTGATGCATTAGCTGCACTAGTTGTGAACAGGGACAGCCCCATCACTGATGAAATGAGTACAGCAATCGCTGCCTTGTTGAACTTACGCATTATTACTCCTTAGAGATCAAATAGCAGATATTCGAGGTGACCAGTCAATGACTAAAGTCTAGCCTAGAACTATGAGTACACACTCATTCTTCTGGGCTGTACAGGAGGCATTGAGCGTGGATCCCATAGCCTTGATCACGTAAGTGGCCTTGGGAGCGCTCTTTTTGAGCAAGGCAACTGCCTTGGCGGCCTTGGTACGTGAAGCAGTCAGATCTGCTGACTTGCTTGCACCCTTAGCTACGTATGACATGACCGTTACTACGGTTGCCTTCTTAATGGACGCTTTATCTTTGGCGCTCAATGTTGTTGCAGAAGTGATCTTGCCCTTAATGACCATGGACATCGATGTGGCTGCTGCAGTTGAGCCAGTTACAGTCAGAGTTTTCTCCATAGTTACAGACTTGAAGTTCGTTGTATCTGTTGGATCAAACTTTGCAGTTATAACTTGAACTCCTGCAGGTAAATTACTTCCAGCAGTAACAGAGTAAGTGAATGTACCCAAAGTCGATGAAGAAGCGTTAAGGAGCCCATCAGTCACTGCATTCGCACTGTTCCATGTAGCTGGTGTAGTCCACACTATTGATGGAGTCGCCTTAGCGATAACCAGTGTGGCAGTTGCAGAACCGACATATTGTGGATCTGTACTTGCAACCTGAACTGAATAGGTACCTGCATTGATTGGTGCGCTTGAGAATCCACCATAAGTAACACTGACACTGTTAGATGGTGCGTTACTTGAATATTGAACCATGTGTGAATTTCCATCGAATGAAGCGTTTAGTGATGAAGCTGCAATAACAATGGCTGCATCTTTTGTAGTCTGCTTTACAACAATCTTTGAAGAACCAGATGTTGATGTGTACGTTGCAGTATCTGAAGGTGTGAAGTTAACCAACAGAGTGCTTCCCAAAACTGCATCTGCGCTAGCAGGTAGTTTTTCACCGGCTGCTGGGAAGTACTTGAAAGTTCCAGCAACAACTGCGCCAGTGCTTGGGTTCTTCGCAACGGCATTTAATTGGGCAGAAGACAATGCATCACTCGTGGTTATCGCCGCTGGGTTAGCCCACACGATGATTGGAGTTAATTGCAGTGCTGGTGCTGGAGCAAATACAGCACCACCACCTCCACCACCTCCGCCTGGAGCAACTGGAGCAACGTCAATTGATAGATCAACAATTGTGGTTGTAGTGGTTGCACCATTTGCGCCAGTGATTGTGAATCTCGTCAAAGTTAGTGCTGTTGTAGGTGTTCCTGTGATCTGTCCGTTTGTTCTAGAAATTACCAAAGGTGATGGCAAGGCAGGAGAAATCGTATAGACCGAAGCTCCATAATTAGAAGTTAAACGTGACGTAGAAATAGCCGATCCCACCGTGGTACTAATTACTTGCAAAGCAGGGGAGATCGTCCGGCCCGCTAACGCATACACCAAAATCGTAATAGGTGTCGACGTTGGGCCACCGCCATTAGTTGCAACCACAATAAATGTGTACGTACCCAATGCGACAGGGGTTCCTGATAGTAATCCGGAAGCAGACATCGTCAAACCTGCAGGCAATGTTCCTGTTGTAGAAAACGTTGGAGTTCCTGTTGCTGCGAATTGGTAAGAATACGCTGTGTTGATGATTGCAGAGTTTGGTGCTGCCCTTGACGTAAATGATGGAAATCCGGTTTGAGGTGCAATAACTGCAGCACCAACAGCTGTTCCGCCAAATCCAACAAGATCTATGTTGACCAAGCGGTTAACGTTTCCGTCTGGACCTGTTAAATCAAAGGCACCGGGTACGCCCGTTACGGCAACAATTGTGTAGCTGGTTCTTGCGTAAGGGAATACGACTGTGTCTAATGTTTGAGCACCGGCAGTTGTCGTAGGCATCATTTCATGCACTGTGGTAATCCCAGAAGGTGTACCTACCCCGTTAATATTAGAAGGTGTAATTATTCCATTATCAACTGCTGCAGCAATGAGTGACATTGAAGAGAAGCAGTTGTTGGTAATACTTCCACCACACTTGCGATCTGCTCCAACAAGATATTCAGCACCATCAACTGCATAGATTGCCTTTAATCCAACGTTAAGAGTTGAAGAGCCATCAATAACATTGCTTCCGCCTGTTACATAAATGGTGTCATTTCCATCGCCAGCAAGGATGATGTTTCCACCACTCCACTGACTAACAGGAGTGATAGTCACAGTCACTGGTCCCACAGCAGGTGCTGTACCGACCGGTGTTCCAAGCGTAATGAAGGTTCCTTCATAGTCAGTAATCGTTGCTGTGAAAGCCCCAATTGCGATTGCAGAACCAACCTGAATTGATGCATCACTATTTGTTAATTGAATGAAGTTTCCGTTAACAACACCGGTTGGAGTTGTAATGCTTGTGGCGAAAGTACCGGTTGCTACGTTCGGCTTATTCCATCCCGCAGTTTTTGTTCCTCCGACTGGGTTAAGCAATGTCTCAATTCCCGTGACAACCGAAGTATCACGCATTGGCCACATAGTGAATTTAATTGATCCCGAGACTGTTCCAATATTTGATATTGAAAGGTCGATCGATGTCGTGGTTAAACCAGTTACAGGATCGGTAGTTATTTGGGCAGCACCAGATGTTGCATTTGGCGCAATGCCTGTACCAGAGACCTGCATGCCCGCAACAATCGTTGTATAGGAACCTGGGAAGCTAATGATTGAAGTTCCAACTACTCCAGATGCTCCTGTAAGAGTCATATCTGAAGCCTGAACTGTATAAAGGATGTCATCGCCAGGACTTAGCGCAACTCCACTGATTCCAATAAGCCCATCGAGTGGGCTGTTATTTGGAATTGGATTAAACCCGCTGAGATCAACATATGTTGAAGTCGCTGCTCCACCATTGTCAAAGCGCTTGTTGTAGAAGTAGGTAACCCAGTTAAATCCTGTTCCACCATCTGCGGCATCAACGGAATCACCAAGAACAATAATGTCATCTCCACCATCGCCAGCAAGAGCATCAGCTCCTGCTTGACCAAGGAGAATATCGTTACCGCCGTCGATGATTACTCCGCCGCCGCCATTTAAGCCACCATCACCTACGAGTCCGTCAGGACCTGAAAGGCCTTCAATCCAGTCGGCACCTTCACCGCCACCGAGAAGAAGATCGCTATCGGATGAGCCTTGAATAAAGTCGTTACCAGCTTGACCTAAGAATGAACCAACGATTCCGCTGAATCCACCTTTATGGACAAAGTCATTTCCAACACCGGCATCAACAATTACGCCTGCTGGTGAAATTCCAGCCGCATTAATTACGTCATCGCCTTCGTTGGAACGGATTACATCGTCGCCACCTTGACCAAAAATGATGTCATTTCCAGCGCCGCCAGCAATTAAATCTCCGCCAATTCCGCCAAGAAGAATGTCATCGCCAACCCCTCCAAGCATTGAGTCATCACCGATACTTCCGGCAAGCTTGGCTCCAGATGTAACGTTTGGATCTGTAGCCACAATGACGTTTCCAGTGCTTACTGCTTCTAAGAATCCAGCACTAGGTTGATTCTGATTCATAGGTGCGCAACCGGCTTGTGCAGGAAACAGTGAGCCGCCGCCTACTGCGTTTCCAGCTTGACCAAATGAGCAGTCGAAGTAACTAAAGCTTGGAGCCCCAATTGCATAAGTCGATGATGCTCGACCTGATGTAACAGATGGCGTGTTGCGTCGAACAATGTCAATAAAGGTTTCGGCAGGAATTTCTTCTCCGATATTTGTACCGACTATACGACCTAGGTAGTAAAAGCGGTCACCATTTTGAATTCGTAACATTTGGTCTTGGAAGACTTTGTCAAAAACAGGCCCTAGAAGTGGAGGAGCGACAGGTTGTTTTTGTGGACTTTCTGCAAGTCCACCAGCCCAAAGATCAACTAAATTGAACCCTGTTTCAATATTTGCCCATGAACCAGTTGAGTTATAGAAATCGGCTGCATCTGCTGCAAATGCGATTCCAGATGTTCCAGCGCCAGTCAAAGCAGCAGTTCCACCACTTGCGTAGCCTGTACATAATGTGTCTGCTTCAGTAATTTGAAGAGTAAAGGTTGTTGAAGTAACGGCAGATACATTTGCTGCTTGATTAAAACATGTTGCTGGTGCAGCAGTTCCAGTTACAGCAACTGTTCCAGTTACAGCAACTGACTCACCCACAATAAAGTTATGTGACGCAGTGTATGTATATGAACTTACTCCCGTAGTACTGGAATAAGTGGCTCCAGTTATTGTTGCTGGGAATAGAGCTGCAACCAAAGCCGTGGCTGCGGTTCGCTTTTCTGCCAACGTTGATTCGCGATCTAACTTCGCAGAAGCCGCAGCAGATGTTGATGGCGCTAATGCCGAAATAACTGGCACTGAAATCGTTAAATTGGTGCCCGTTACGAATGCATCTTGCGTTCCATACGTTGTGCGATTATGAACCGTAAAAGTTGAGGCAGTAGGAACTGCTTTGATTACTGCGTTTGTCACGTTGTAATCGGTATCAGGGGCATTAAATCCTGAAATTGAAACAGTCTGTCCAACAGTTAACGTTGGAGTTCCTGTGAATGTGTAAGTGATGTCCCCAGTCACATTGTCGTAGGAGCCAAGGGTAATTGTCGCCAAGTTTGTGCGCTTGATAGTTGGATGCGTTCCATAAGCTGCAATGAAGTTAACTCCTGAAGCCCTGTATCGCATGTTGCTAACGAAAGTTGCCCATGAAATATATGGGGGGAATCCTGCAGCATTTGCTTTTCTAAATTGGTTTAATGTTGGAACCATTGTGTCGCGACCACGAGTGATATTCAGTGAAGCAAGATCTAGTGGAAGTCCAAGTAAGTTGTTTCTTACTGAGTCAGTAATAAACTCATCAATTTCATTTCCGCGCTGGGCAGTCATTCCCTGAGCAATCGAAGCGGCAGATTGGCCTGGTGTGTAGAAATATCCGGCAGCACCCGGATCATTTACTACTACCGTTGCCACTGAAACGTTATTAGCATCCTTGATAGGCAATGCACCTGCAATATCAGTTAGACCAGTCAGCGGCAATGAAGTTGCACTAGTGCCACTTACATATTTGCTCGCAACTGTGAAGTGATCCCCTGATGCAGCACTCACTAAGCCGCTGGTCACATTAAGAGCTGGGTTTACCATTCCTGTAATAGTCACAACAGATCCATTGGTAGGTAAGACTTCATTTGTATTTAATGTGTATGTGATCGACTGTGAAGAAAGAGATGACGATGCGGATGCAATAATGGCTGGGCGTTGCATACGTGCCTGAACAGGGTTAATAAACCCTGTAATCAAACTTACATCCTGGTTATTTGCAGGATCATAAGGCTGATCCGGATTTGAACGCGCAATGGTCTCATTCAACATAGAGTGGCCAAGGCGATAAACCGCACTTGCAAACTCTTGGCTGATTGCAGAATTAACGTTTGGATCGTAACCGGCAAATGCTGGCAACCCAATTGACATACGACGAGCAAATTCGTCGAAAGCTAAGTGCATGTATTGCATTTCATTGATCCAACGTGCAGCTTGATACACACGCTCTGAGGTCCATTCGGACTTAAATAGCTCTGAAGCAGAAGTCCCAATAACACCTCGAATATCTGTGGTTAAAGAGTTGTGTTCTTCCTGGAACGTGTGGTGGATAGCTGAAAGGCCAATGTTTTCATTGACTCGACCATCACCGGCAACATAGTGAGCATCAAGGTTTTCGTTGTCATATCGACCAGAACCAGGGTTATAAGACAACGCACCGTTCATAACAGGATCAGCATCAGGAAGTAGTCCTGCAACTGAACCCCATGGGACAGCTGCACTCATGGTGTCATTAATAAATGGGTGCCCTGATGAGACTGCATACCAAGTAGCTGGACCAACATGAATTGTTGTTGCAATTGGTGCAGATGGAGTTCCTGCAAGCCACATGAATCCACCAGCATGATTTGAGAACAACATCATTGGGAAGCCTGCAGATGGATTTGGGGTAGTTCCATCAGCTAGTAGAGCTGGTGCTGGAATGAATTTTCCGTACTGGTTTGTTGCAATCACAGGGATGCTATTTACATCCCAATCAGTTAATGCAATGCCTAGTAGGTAAGCCTGGGCTTTTATTTCTCTCCATGTAGGAAGACCATGATTTGCCTGATCATTTCCATTTGCAGCAATAAGAGTTCCAAATGGTGTTCCTGTTGTCCAAGCAACTGGTAGGGCAGGCTTATAACCTTGAGCAACTACATCAAGAGTTGGATCAAATTTAGAAGTTGGCGCAATCGTTGGATTTACTGCAGGAGCGTATGCACCATCTGTTCCGCCCAACATGCGTCCGGTAAAAGTAGGGACACCTGTTCCAGCTGCAAACTCATATTCACGCAAGAAGAAGTTGGCAGATTGATGTGAACCATAAGTCTGGCTCTGATCTACATAAGGTGTTGTGATATTACTTGCCTCACCTGTTGCATCAGTTCCACGTGTTAAAACCATGAAATTAGGAGCTGATGGACTTGGTGTGTACAACAAATCATCAGGCTGTAATGGGATAAGTACTTGTGCTCCAGCCTTTGGGATCAAATCTAGACCGTGGTCAAAGAACTGTCCGAACAATGTAAACCAAGAGTTATATCCGGCAGATGCGTTAAAGTCTGGAGTGACGTTTGGAATTTGCAAAACAGTAGATGGAATACCTGTTTGAGCGTTAATTGCAGTCTCTGAAAGCGGACCAGAGCCATACAAAATTCCTGCAGTCTCGGTTGCTGCAGCAATTGCAGCAGGGTTATTTGTAGTTTGATCTGAAATTAAAGTTGAAATCATACGTGGCTGTGGATCAGTAATATTGTTTGATCCATTTGAATATGCTTGTTGCACGGTGTTAGTTTCATTCAATGGTGTCGCAACATCATCGAGCCCAGTAGCTTTGGGTGTCAGGCGAGTAAATAACTGATCTGCTGCGCCCCAAATACCTGTATCTGCTGTGTTGATAGTTGGTTGTGGCACAACTGGATCTGCTGCGTTACCAGCACCAGGTGTTTCTGCGATTACATTTGTGATGTTATTGCACTGACCATCTACTTGGCGGATACCCCAAGGAGCAGTGTTTGCATACACATAGTTATTTGATAAGCCGGTTGGGCCAAAATTTGTTGTTTCTGCATTTGTAATATCTTCAGGCTGGAGGCAGCGAACTGCTGAGGAAACATCGTAAGGGAAAGTTAAGCCGCCAGGAGTGCCATATGTAATCGCAGGTGAACCACTAGTTCCACCAGCTGTCGTGCGCGCAGCGTGCGCTTCGCCTATCTTGATTTGATCAAGAAGGAACTTTAAATCTTCAAGTGTGATGTTGAGGTGACCATTAAGGATTGTGTAAGGAGTAACAAGCGCGGCACTTACCTGCGATGCAGGTGAAGTTGCACTGACTACTGAACTCGCTGCTGCATTTGCAGACGCGTTGCTTGATGCAGATGCAACTGGAGTTAACGGTGTCATCAAACCGAGGATTAATGCAAGGTTTGCTACAAGCGCTGCTTTTTTAAATTTAATCATTCTCTTCTTCCCTAGTAATACCCCCCGCTAATGCGTAAAATGCAGCTCACTAGTGGGTGAGTTGCACGGGTTAGACCCACAAATAATAGACCAGCCTTTGACCATTGTCATACTCAAATCTGTCAAAGGCTAATAAGCCTGGCGCATGGATTTGCGCATAAAAAAGGCCACACCCGGCCCGCCTTTCGGCGGACCGGGTGTGGGTCCTTCAATTACCTCCGAAGAGATAAGGGCTTAATTAAGCCTTTACCTTCTTCTGGATCTTGATTACTAGGTTAGTCAATGATGTCAACTGAGCCTTTAGAGCTGAGATGAGAGTTGCTACCTGAGCTGATAGAGCTGCTACAGCATCTGCAGCATCTTGTGCTGCTGCTGTTGCTGCATCTGCTGCTTCTGCTGCTGCGTTAGCTGCATCAGTTGCTGCGTTAGCTGCATCTGTTGCTTCTGCTGCTGCATCAGCTGCTGCTTGTACTGAATTATCAACATCAACAACAGTCGTTGCAACCTTATCGGTACCGCGAAGAGCGGCTGCGATTTTTGCATCAGTTGCAACAGTAAGAGTTACTGTAATTGTTGTATTGGCAAGTCCCTGTGCATATGAAGTCTTGAAGACTCCGTCAGCCAAAGTTACTGCTGTACCAATGTTGTTGTACCATGTAAGACCGTCGATAGTAACGGCATCAAAGATGAAGTTCTGAGCGCCATCAGCAAAAGGACGACCAGCTGAATCTTTAACTGTTACAACAAGTTTTGCAGACTGGCCTGCAGTAACAGTTGTCTTATCAAATGCAACATCGATAGAACCTACTGTTGGGCCTGTAACTTCTACAGTGTCTGTGCTAGATAATACGTAGTCAGTATTTCCAGCAGTAATTGTTGCAACGCCTAAGCCACCAGCAACTGCAGTGATCACACCTGTTGAGGTACCTAGTGCTGCGATTTCAGCATCTGAACATTCACCGTCAGTACCGCAATCAGCTGTTGTGCCTGAAGCAGTTACGCCAGCGATTGTTGCTGCTGCAGAAGATTTTGCAATCCAAGCAGCGCTGTGTACTGGGGTACCAAGTGCGTCAAACGCTTTAACCTTGAAGGAACCAGTATTATTTGAGTTGATGTAGTTCTGTGTTGCTGTAACTGTGTACTTAGCAACAGAACCATAGAAAGTAACTGTGAAAGTCTTTACGACAACACCATTAACAGAAATAGTCAATGTTGTTACTCCTGCGCGACCGTCAGAGTAAAGCAGAACAGTTGATGCGCCTGCTGTGCTTCCGCCGGCTGCTGCAACTACATATGGTGCTGCGGCAGTTGTTCCAGCTGCGGCAGTCATTGTCAATGCTCCTGGACCAGACAAAGTAGCAGTGACAATCTTTGAAGAAGCTGTTGCCATTGGATTTGGAGTTGCATCAAACTGAGCGATATTGAACTGGTAAGCAGCATTTGCTGAAACAGCAGCTGCAGCCCAACGAGATACAACGCCGTCAGTATCTGTGTATGTGAAAGCAGTCTTAGCCAATGCAGCTGCACCAACTGTAGATGGAGTTACTGTTGAGGATGCATAAACTGTTCCAGCAAGTGCTGCGATTACAGTAATTGTAAGAGTTGCTGTGTTTGCTGTATCAGCAACGCCAAGAGCAGAGATTTGCGTAATCTTAACTGTGATTGTTCCAGCTGTAGGAGTTGAAACGTAAACCACATCTGCAGCTACTGTTGCAGCTACTGTCTTAGCAACAGTTCCATCAGTGAAAGTTCCACCAGAAACTGTAATGTACTCTGAAAGTGCATCTGTGTTCTCAATTGAGACCCAGTTAGCAGGTCCAGCAATTGCTGTAGCAGCAGTTGCAGAAGCTCCGCTACCTAAATAAGCACTTACTGTATAACCAGGTGCCGCCGCTGATGCTGGAGCTACAGATGTAAGAACACCTAGGCCCAACGCAGCAACTGCTACAAGCGCTACGCGCTTGAAAGTTGTCTTTGTAGACATTTGTTTCCTTTCGATTAGTCGATCCACGGACTATCCGTAGTTCGGCTTGGATCTAATTTCTTAGATCCGGTTCGATGAATCGCACGTGCTGATTCACCAAATTCCCCATCGTGTATCCGGACGCGACGAGGAAACCTATTTATTTGTTTAACACCTGCACAGCCTGAGCTAGTACTTGTGTTTTTCCTGCATTGAGAAGAATTCGAGTTGTTATTGATTTAGGGGCATCAGCTAGATCTGCGCCACGGTTGCCCACTGGGATTGCATAATCAGTGGTCTGTAGGTAACCAATATTAAAGGTTGCGCTGACTAGATAGTTACCATTTCCGAGGCGATCCACTGAAGAATCTAGGGAATTGATCTCTACCGCGTTCCAATTGCCGCCAAAACCGACGCTAATGCCGTTTGCTGAATAATGGGTACCAGTTGCATCGATGGTTACGACCTGATCGATGAGCACGTTTGGACCAACTGAGCCAGTAATGAATTGGTTGTTGATGACAATGCCATCGGCGCCAGTAATTGATGTTCCCTTTGTAACGCGGCCGATTCCGGCAACGTTTGAATCATTGGTAACAGTTAAGGCTGTTGGGACGCCTGCTTTATCAAGGCCGTAAAAAGAAAGCGGTGCACTTTTGACGTTAAGTGCTTCGGCCTTTGCTTTCTTGGCAGCTGCTGCAGCTATTGCTTCAGGAGTCTGGGTCGCAGATTGTGAAGGAGTTGCATCAGATGAAGCTGAAGTTGGAGCCGCAGTTGGGGCGATGATTGAAACAGGAGCGCCCTTGAATGAGTTGAAGCCAAAAAAGGCAGTAATAATAAGGAGAAGTGAAAGTGCAGCCTTTGAAGATTTCTGTGCAAGGGCAGCTGCTTTTTTGTATGTAGTCGACAAAGCATCGAGTGCTGTTAGGCCTGTTTCTTCGTTGATGACCAAAGTTGAAAGAACTGTGCGAAGTGAAGCGCGAGCGCGTGAGACTGTGTGGCGCACTGCAGATTCCTTGATGCCAAGCTCTGATGCAATCTCTTGAGTTGAGCGGCCTTCGATTTCCCACATGACAAGTGCTGCGCGCTCTGCTGGTGAAAGCAGGGCCAATGCCTGGCGAATGATCGCTGCATCTTCTGCTGCTGACATTGCCGCGGAGTGGTCACCTGAATCTTGCCACTGTGCTTCGATTTCAGCTGTTGCATCATCTAGGACAACTAGGTTTGGGCGGCGACCTTCGGCACGGAAGAAATCGATGCAGAGGTTTTCGATTGTGCGGTGCAGATAAGCAAGTGCGTGCTCAGCAGATTCAAGCTCTGGAGCAGCCAACATAAATTTGATCAAAGCATCTTGTGTGATTTCTTGAGCCTTGACTGAATCTTTTAAAACACGGGAGGCGTGGGCATGGAGCTCTGAGCGGTGCTCAGCATAAAAACTGCCGAGGTCGCCAACGGTCCACACCTGTGGTGCCGTGCTCTTAGTTGCCACTTGAAAAACTCCGATCGTAGAAGCGTCCTTCTATTGGCTTCTACGCTGTGGCCATCCAGATGTAGCGAGGAACGGACAAAACGGACATTTCGCCAGGCTGGAGGCATGGGGAAAGGGGGAAGCCCTTGTACAGCGCCAATTGTACTAAGTAATAGGTAGAAAACCGGGCAGCCGAGCCTGTGGGGCGGGGCCGTGTTGGTTTATGGAGCGGGAAAGCCGGTTTGAGATCAGGGTTTGGGTCAGGGTTTGGAACGAGGGTTTTGGGTCAGGGTTTGAGCTCCGCGAAACCTTGGCAACTGAAAAGTGGGCCCAGACGGGCTCGAACCGTCGACCCACGGATTAAAAGTCCGTTGCTCTACCGACTGAGCTATAGGCCCCACTTGC
>WLIQ01000011.1 GCA_009726135.1 Actinomycetota bacterium
GTTCACAAAACGGAATTGATTTAACAAAAGATAAGATGGCGATGCAACGTATTCGTGAAGCTGCTGAAAAGGCAAAGATCGAACTTTCATCATCACAATCTGCATCAATCAACCTGCCATACATCACAGTTGATGCTGAAAAGAATCCACTGTTCCTAGATGAAACAATTACTCGCGCCCAGTTCCAGCAGTTAACTGCTGCATTACTAGAGCGTTGTAAGAAGCCCTTCCAAGCAGTTCTTAAAGATGCTGGAATCCCAATTAGCAAAATTGAAAGCGTTGTACTTGTTGGCGGATCAACTCGTATGCCAGCTGTTGTAGAACTTGTTAAGGAATTAACTGGCGGGAAAGAGCCTAATAAGGGCGTAAATCCTGATGAAGTTGTGGCTGTTGGCGCATCACTTCAAGCCGGTGTTTTAAAGGGAGAAGTTAAAGACGTTCTACTTCTAGATGTAACTCCGTTATCACTTGGTATCGAAACCAAGGGTGGCGTTATGACTAAGTTGATTGAGCGCAACACAACTATTCCTACAAAGCGCAGCGAAGTATTTACAACTGCCGATGACAACCAACCTGCTGTGCAGATTCAGGCATATCAAGGTGAGCGCGAAATGGCGGCTTATAACAAGAAGCTAGGCATGTTCGAACTCACCGGTCTGCCACCAGCCCCACGTGGAATTCCTCAAATCGAGGTTACATTCGATATCGATGCAAACGGAATCGTTCATGTATCTGCAAAAGATCTTGGAACTGGAAAAGAACAGAGCATGACTATTACTGGAGGCTCTGCACTTTCTAAGGAAGAGATCGACCGCATGATGGCCGATGCTGAATCACACGCCGAAGAAGATCGCGCGCGCAAAGAAGAAGCAGAGATTCGCAACGCTGGCGATTCACTGATGTATTCAACTGAAAAGTTCATTAAAGATAATGAAGAAAAATTATCTACTGGTGATGCTCTTGAGAAGAAGACAGAGACTGAAGCCGCACTTGCCGAGTTAAAAACCGCTCTTGGTGGTTCTAACTACGAAATGATTAAGTCAGCTACCGAAAAGGTTGCAACTGTTAGCCAAGCTTTGGGTGCTGCGTTATACGCAGGTGCTGCAGCAGAAGGCGAAGGACAACCAAGCGCAACTGAAGATGGCGTAGAAGACGCTGAAGTGATCGAGGAAGCGTAATGACCGAAGGTGAGACACAAAAGTGTCGAGCATTGGATCTGGTGGTAACTGATGACTACGGAAAGTGAACCAACTGTAGAAATTGTGGAAACTGTGGACGTAGCACCGGATCAGGAAACTGATCCGGTAGCTGCGTTAACTAGTGATTTACAACGTCTTCAGGCCGAGTACGCCAACTACCGTAAACGCGTAGAACGTGATCGTTCCCTTGCTCACGAAATGGCTATTGGTGCAGTTCTCACTGAACTGCTTGCGCTACTTGATGATGTTGATCGCGCCGAACAACATGGTGAATTAACCGGTGGCTTTAAAGCAGTTGCCGATCAACTTAATTCAATTGTTTCGCGTATTGGCCTAGAAAAATATGGAACCGAAGGCGAAGCCTTTGATCCACAAATTCACGAAGCGCTGATGCATGAAACATCTGCCGACGTAGCAATACCAACAGCATCAAAGATTTTGCAGCCGGGATATAAATTCAAAGAACGTATTCTGCGTCCAGCTCGTGTTTCTGTAACAGATCCAACGGGAGAATAATTAAAAATGGCGGCCAAAGATCTATACGAAAAGGATTTTTATAAGGTCCTTGGCGTAGATAAGAAGGCTGCTGCCGATGAGATTAAACGTAAGTATCGAAGCCTTGTTAAGGATTTACACCCTGATACGAACCACGGGGATACTGCCAAAGAAGAGAAGTTCAAAGCTGTTTCTGAAGCCTATGAAATCTTGTCCGATACTAAAAAGCGCGCGGAATACGATGAAGCCCGTTCATTATTCGAACGTGGTGGATTCCGTGCACCAACTGGCGGACAGAATTTTCAAGGCGGAGATTTTTCAGACATCTTTGGTGGGGGAAATCCGCAAGATATCTTTTCGAACTTGTTTGGTGGCGGTGGGCGTCGTGCTCCGCGAAAAGGCCAAGATCTTCAGACTGAAGCATCGATTACTTTTCGTGAATCAATCTTTGGTACTAATTTAGATTTGCGACTTGGAACAGATCGAGGCGCCGCACAAAACATCACGGCCCGAGTCCCTGCTGGTGTAAACGATGGCGCAAAGATTCGAGTAAAAGGTAAAGGTGCGCCAGGAGAAGCTGGCCCAGGTGATTTATTTATTCTCTTGCATGTAAAGCCACACCCGATTTTTGCACGCAAAGCCGAAAATCTCACTGTGGTTTTACCGATTACTTTTGCTGAAGCCGCCTTAGGCGCAGATGTAAAAGTCCCAGTGATGAGCGGTGAAGAAGTCACCGTACGCATTGCACCGGGCACACCTAATGGTCGAACCTTGCGCGTAAAGGGTCGCGGAATAACAAAGGGATCACATACTGGTGACTTACTTGTAACTGTTGATGTTCAAGTTCCACAACGTGTTGATGGCAAAGCGCTAGAAGCTTTAAAAATATTTGCTGAAGAAACTTCAACCCAAGATGTTCGTGCAGATTTAGCCAATAAGGCAAAGCAATGAGCGAAGAGTTAAATAACAACATTCCTGCAGATGATGCTGCAGTGTATGTAATCTCGGTTGCCGCAGAAATCTCTGGTCTGCATCCGCAAACTCTGCGCCAGTATGACAAGTTAGGTTTAGTTTCACCGTCTCGCACTGAAGGGCGTAACCGCAGATATTCCTTGCGCGATATTGCGCTGCTGCGGGCAGTACAAAAACTTGTTGGCGAAGGAATCAATCACGCCGGAGTTAAACGCATTATTGAACTAGAGTCTGCAATGGCCAATATGGCCCTTGAAGTTGCACAGCTACGAATCGAAGTTGATGCATTAATTGAAACTAATCCACCTAAGGGTCTTGCTCGGCGCAGACCCACCGAACTCATTATTTATAAAGAAGACTAGTAAAAGGGTATATTCCACGCATGAGTTCACGCGAAGCACTTAAAGCCCAGATCGTTAATAAGGCAGTTGTCCACGGCAAAGTTATTTTGTCATCAGGCAAAGAGGCCGATTACTACGTGGATTTGCGCCGTGTAACTCTTGATCATGAAGCCGCACCTTTAGTTGGTGAAGTCATGTTGGAACTTACAAAAGATTTAGATTACGACGCAGTCGGCGGCTTAACCCTTGGCGCAGACCCAGTTGCAACAGCCATGATGCATGTTGCCGCTGCACAAGGAAAAAAGATTGATTCATTTGTAGTGCGCAAAGCTGAAAAAGCCCATGGTTTACAGCGCCGCATCGAAGGTCCAGATGTTAAAGGCAAGCGCGTCTTAGCTGTTGAAGACACTTCTACAACGGGGGGTTCTGTATTAACTGCAGTCGAAGCCCTCATTGAAGCTGGCGCAATTGTTGTTGGTGTTGCAGTAATTGTTGAGCGCGGGGCCGAACCAAAAATTATCGAAGCTGGATATGAATACCGTGCAGCATTTCAATTAGCAGATCTTGGTCTTTAGTTTTAATTAACAAAGATCACTTGTGGTGTTTGCGCGTTTGCCATTCACGAAATAGTTCGGCTAAAACTGGGACTAGCGAAGCAACAACAATCAGACCAACCAAAGGCAAAATGTATGTGTCTACTGATCCTTTTAGTTTTTCACCCAAGATATAACCAAGACCAAGGACTAGTTCAGTCCAAATAATTCCACCAATAGCGTTCCAAACAAAAAACTTTTTTGCTGGTATTCCAACGGTTCCACACATCGGATTTATTAGTGTGCGAATAAATGGCACAAACCGCGCAAGAACAATGGCCTTACCTACTCCATATTTGCGTAACCATTTTTCTGTTGCGACAACTCTCTGGCGGTTAAAAACTCGGCCATCAGGGCGATCAAATAATTTGCGCCCGTAACGCGCTCCAAATCCGTGGCCTACTTGTGCACCAACGATGGCCGCAATAGGCGCACCAATAAACAAAGCACCCGCAGGTAAGTGGGCATTGCCAAGTACGGCAGCCCCCGAACCTGACGCGGCAACTCCTGCTATAAATAAAAGTGAGTCGCCAGGAAAAGCTAAACCGACGAGCAACCCAGTTTCAGCAAAGATGATTGCAAGAACCCCGATAAGGCCCAGGTCAGAGACGATTGAGTGCGCGTCGAAGAGATTCATGTGCCTGAGGCTATCGGTGGTTGAGAGTTCTAAGCCATGTTTAACGTTTTGATAACAAATTGCATAACTTTCAACGATTTGGTAACGAGATGCAGAATCCCTCGATCACCCCTTGTTTACGGCTATTCATTGCTCTATCTTCTGATCATACAAGTACGTTAATCGATTAACACGGAGGAAATCAGGCAATGGTTAAGACGCTCAAGGATGTGGCACAGGTGGCTGGCGTTAGCTCTGCGACCGTGTCATTGGTCCTTAATGGTCATGCCCATGGCCGCGTTTCAGCAGATTTAGTGGAACGAGTTGAAAAAGCTGCGCAGAAACTTAACTATCGTCCAAATCTTGTGGCACGCAGTCTGCGTACGCAAGAGAGTAAAACCATCGGAATCATCTCAAATGATGTTGCTACATCACCTTTTGCAGGCGCGATGTTATCTGGCGCGCAAGAAGTCGCATGGCGAAATGGTTGGTTTCTTTTGTTGGTTAACACAAACGGTGATCGCGTAATTGAAAAAGCAGCCACTAGATCTTTGATTCAACGAAATGTTGATGGAGTGATTTATGCGGCCATGTTCCACCAGGAGATTGAAACACCAGAGTACTTAAACAATCAGCAAGTAGTTTTACTCGACTGCATTGATTCTGAGAAAAAACTTGATTCTGTTGTCCCAGATGATTATCAAGGTGCTGTAAACGCCGTTGAGTATTTGATATCGCAAGGACACACAAAAATAGCTCATATATCATTTGACCCAACTTCAATTGCATCACAGAAACGTAAAAGAGCGTATAGGGATGTCCTAACTAAATTCGGAATTGAATTTCGCGAAGATTATTTAATTGGCGATAGAGATGCCATTGCGCAAGAGGGGTATTTGTTAACAAAAAAACTGCTTGAGCTAGATGATCGTCCAACAGCAATCTTTACAGGAAATGATCGTATGGCTATGGGTGCTTATGCGGCAATTAATGAGTCAGGCCTTTTAATCCCCTCAGATATCTCAGTCATTGGTTTTGATAATCAAACTTATTTAGCAGATGCATTAATGCCTGCGCTCACAACAATCCAACTACCTCACCTTGAAATGGGTGCATGGGCTGTTACGCGTTTACTTGAGGTAATCGATTCACAGAATTCCGAACCACTGAAGCGAATGGGACAGGTAATTGCCTGCCCACTTGTTGTTAGAGATTCGGTAGCTCCTCCTAGGAAATAAATCCCAGGAGGAGCACCACATGAGATCAACGCTCATGTAGTGACTTTCAAATTGGAAGTCACGCCACATAGAAAGGTAAACCTATGAAATCCAAGTGGCGCATCAGTTTAACAGCGGCAGTCGTCGCAGTTGGACTACTCGCACCTATTACTGTTTCAGCCGCAAACGCTGCGCCAGTTGAGATTCCGCTATGGACACATAATGGCGGAAATAAGGCAGAACTTGCTGACGTAAACCTCGTCGTCAAGGACTTCAATGCTTCACAATCAAAATACAAAGTAACTGTTAAAGCATTCCCTCAGATCAACTACAACGATGCAATTGTTGCCTCAGCTGCAGCAAATCGTTTGCCTTGTATCATGGATACAGATGCACCTGTTGTTCCTTCATGGGTATATGCAGGCTACTTAAGCCCACTAACAGTTGATAAGAAAATCACCAACAAGCTACAAACATCAGTAAAAGGCAGTTACGGTGGAAAACTTTATTCAGCAGGGTTCTACGATGCAGCAATTGCTTTGCTCGCCCGTAAGTCAACTATTGCGGATGCAGGACTTCGTACACCAACTGTGGCAAAACCATGGACACTTGCAGAATTTAATGATGCTCTTGCAAAGGCAAAAGCTTCAGGAAAGTTTGATTATGCACTTTCACTTGGAACAGGTTGGGATGGCGAGTGGTACCCATATGGTTTCTCACCACTTCTACAATCATTTGGTGGAGATCTAATCGATCGCAAGGGCCTAAAGACAGCTGAAGGCGTACTAAACGGTACTGCTGGAGTTGCTTGGGGTAAGTGGTTCCAAAACATCTTTACGTCAGGTCTAGCTCCTAAAAAGGAAACAGCAGATCAACGCGACAACGGTTTCATCACTGGAAAGATTGCTTACCAGTGGAATGGTTCATGGGCTGCAGCAAGTGCTGCAGAGAAGTTAGGCGATGACTTCATTGCTCTTCCACCTCCAAACCTAGGAACTAAGGCTTACATCGGTGGAGGATCATGGCAGTGGGCCGTTTCAAGCTCATGTGCCAACAAAGCCGGTGCAAATGCTTGGTTGCAATTTGCCTTGCAAACAAAGTACCTAACAAAGTTCGCAGATGATCTGTTTAATCTACCGATTACACCAGATGCGACTAAGGCGTCAAAGATCTTCGGACCTGGCTCAAAGTACTCTGAATTCGCAACATTCTCAGCTACTTTCGCACTTATCCGCCCAGCAACTCCTGCTTACCCAGTGATTGCAAAGATCTATGAAACTGCTACAAAGGACATCATTAATGGTGCCGATGTGCAGAAGACCTTGGATGGCGCAGTTGATCAGATCAATAAGAACCTCAAGGACAACTACTACTACGTAAAGAAGAAGTAGTAGTCCCGCTGCCAATGGCAGCACCCTGGGACAGAAGTGAAGACCTCTTGTAGGTCTGGTGTGGTCGTCGGTAAATCGGCGGCCACACCACTTTCCCAAACCCCACATCACTATTAAGAAAGGCGGCGATCGTTGCAATCTAAAGTAAAAAAACAAAACGCCGCTAAGAGAGCGGAAAATAAGACTGCGCGATGGCTGGCTGCTCCAGGTCTAATTTTAATTGGAATCTTCACAATCATCCCAATATCTCTCGCACTAACTTTAGGTTTTACTAATGCGCAATTATTAGCGCCTACGAACCCTGATTTTACCGGGCTCAATAATTTTAAGACTTTACTTGGTGTTTCTGCAGTAACTCTCCATGCCGCAAAACAACCAGATGGAACATGCGCTGTAGATGAAAATGGCGAAATCGCATATGAACCATTGCGCCCATTGACTCGTGATAACAGTCCAAGAAAAGATTTACGTGGTAAGTCAGAGGTCAAGCGCATCTTTGCCAATGCAGAAAAATGTAGTGTTCTTGTAGTTGTTGCTGGTGATCCCGTTTTTTGGCGCTCACTTACTAATACATTCTTTTTTGCGTTAATTGTTGTTCCAGTTCAAGCTGGGCTTGCACTAATACTTGCACTTCTTGTTAACCAAAGGCTACGGGGCCGAAACTTCTTTAGAACCGTTTACTTTATTCCAACGCTTTCTAGTATGGTCGTAATTTCCATGTTGTGGCGTTTTATGTATCAACAAGACGGTTTATTTAATAAATCAATCTCCAACTTTATGCCCGGGTATGCCCCAATAGACTGGTTGGGCAATCCTAAAACAGCGATGCCAGCAATCGTGGTCTTATCGATTTGGCAAGCCGTTGGGTATCACATGATTATTTGGTTAGGTGGATTACAAACTATTCCTGCAGAGTTGTACGAAGCTGTTCGTATGGACGGTGCCAATAAATGGGATGAATTTAAACATGTAACAATTCCTGGATTGCGCCATACATTTGTATTTATCTTGATTACAATCACAATTGCTGCGTTAGGTCTTTTTGTTCAGATAAATGTTTTGACCCAGGGTGGGCCATTGGATTCCACTTCGACTCTAGTATTCCAGTCCTTTACGCGCGGCTATCAGCGACAAGAGATTGGTTACGGCTCAGCAATCTCATTCGTTTTCTTTATATTAGTGCTTGTTATCGCCCTCATCCAACGTTCTATGACAAAAAGGCTGGATACATGAAACTCAACATAGGGAGATTTGCTAGCTATTTTGGTGCGATAGTTTTTACAGTAATTTTTGCTTTTCCACTTGTCTTCATGGTGATGTCTAGTTTGAAGCCAGATTTCAACCTTCTGCAAGATGTTGGCACCATGCGCTCATTCTTACCAGTAGGTCCAATTTCCTTTGATAACTATGTTGGAGTCTATGATCGAATTCCATTATTGCGCTTTATTTTTAACTCACTCCTAGTTTCAACAATCACGGTTGTGCTTGGTTTATTTGTAAATAGCATGTTGGGATTTGCTTTAGCTCGCATGGAGTTTAGAGGTAAAAACTTTGTTTTCGCAGTTATCATTTCTACTTTAATTTTACCTTTTGAAGTTCTTGCTATTCCGCTTCTTTATTTAATGGTGAAAGCTCCTTGGATTAGTTTTAATGGTGGATTCCACATTACCCAGGGAATATTTAATAACTACCAAGTTCAGATACTTCCATTTATCGCTAACGCAGTTTCAGTTTTCTTATTCATGCAGTACTTCAAATCACTACCAAAGGAATTAGATGAAGCAGCATTAGTCGATGGAGCATCTTGGTTCATGATTTACAGGAAGATTGCCATGCCACTTGCTGGCCCTGCAATTGGAACTGTTTCAGTTCTGACCTTCCTGCCAATGTGGAACTCCTATATTTGGCCGGTTATGACTGTTCAGGACGAAGAATTCCGACCAATCATGATTGGCTTGCAATATTTCTATGTAAATTTCGGTACAGCGTGGGGGCAGATTATGGCCTACTTAACAATATTGACTATACCGGTCGTAATTTTATTCCTCTCGATGCAACGCTTCTTCGTAAATAGCATCGCAACTACGGGTATCAAAGGTTAACTTGAAACATAAGACAATATTTTTTAGCAGCTTCATCACAATTTCATTATCTTTTTTAGCAATTAGCCAGGCACACGGAACTAAAGCTCAACCCGAGTACAAAGAAAGCACGGTAATGGCGAAATACGATGAGCAGTACAGACCACAGTTTCATTTCACTCCAAAAAAGAACTGGATGAATGATCCAAATGGACTGATCTATCTCGATGGTGAGTACCACCTGTTTTTTCAGCACAATCCATTTGGTGTGATGTGGGGACACATGTCGTGGGGCCATGCCGTAAGTAAGGACATGCTTAGTTGGGAAGAACTTCCAGTTGCGATTCCTGAAGGTGACGACGAGGCTATTTTTTCAGGAAGCGCTGTTTATGACAAAAACAATACAAGTGGATTAGGTTCAATTAAAAACCCTCCACTTATTGCGATTTATACCGCTCATTCTGATAAGAAGAGAATTCAAGCGCAATCATTGGCATATAGCCTAGATAAAGGTCGCACCTTCACAAAATATAGTAAAAACCCTGTATTAGATTTAAATCTCGCAAACTTTAGAGATCCAAAAGTGTTTTGGGATTCAGATCGTGGTAATTGGACCATGGTTGTCGTTAAGGCAAGTGAGAAAAAAGTCGCTATTTACACCTCGCCAAACTTAATTTCCTGGACTCACCAAAGTGATTTTGGCCCACTTGCAGCACAAGGTGGCGATTGGGAATGTCCAGATCTTGTTGAGTTAGCAATTGATCGGGATAAGAAAAAGAAGAGCTGGGTCATGATTGTTTCGCTTAATCCTGGTGGGATTGAAGGCGGTTCAGGCACTCAATACTTCGTAGGAAACTTCGATGGGAAAATCTTTCAACCTTCGCAAAATTATGAAAAACCACAGTGGATAGATTTTGGTAAAGATAATTATGCTGGAGTGACTTTTAGCAACATGCCAGATTCTCGGACTGTATTGATGGGCTGGATGAATAGTTGGCAATATGCGGGAAGCCTGCCTAAAACTGCCTGGACTGGTGCAATGACTATTCCACGCGAACTATCATTAACTAAAACCAAAAATGGTTTAGCGCTAGTTTCTAATCCAATCAAAGAATTGAAATCACTTCATGTGAGTAAAGCCTTGAGTGAAAAGAATCTAAAATTTAAGGGAAATCATAGCCTTAAGGTAATCTCTGGGCGTGAGCTAGATATTACAATGACAATAGTTCCAAATAAAACCGGAAAGAGTGGAATCAACGTCCTGTCGGGGAAAAACGAATTTACTCAAATTGGTTATGATGCAAACTCTGGAGAGATATTTCTAAATCGTGGGACTTCTTCATCCAGTATTGCGATCGTAGAGTTACTTGGAATTCAAAAGGTTTATGTTGGTAAGCAAAAGGAAATCACCCTCCGAATTGTGGTGGACCGCTCATCAGTAGAGGTTTTTGGAGTAAATGGGCAATATGCCATCACAGACATTGTCTTTCCAGATGGAGTGAAGAGTGATGGAATTTCCCTCTTTAGCGATGACAATAAAGAGGTTACCTTCAAGAATCTCACTATTATCAAGATGGGAAGCATCTGGCGCTAGAGGCCGAGGGGTTTATCCCTGCGTCTTGGTCTAGGCAGTAAGAATGATTCACGCTCAAAGTGTTGCAATAGATATGTATGAATTTGCCCCAAACAGGGTCACCTGACCTACACTTCCGTAGTCTCGCGCCTGACTTTCGAACAAGGCGCCTGTAACTCCAATGGAGGAGAACTTATGCGTGCTGCAAGCTCCGTATCACTTGTACAAGTAACTGGATCTAACCTGACATATGCCTACATCGTCCTAGCGATTTCGCTGGGTGCGCTGGCAATCGCCTTCGCGCTACGTGCGCAGGTCTTGGCAGCTAGCGATGGCACACCAAAGATGCGCGAAATCGCTGAAGCGGTTCAAGAAGGCGCAGCGGCATTTCTTTCACGTCAGTTCCGCACCCTTTCTTACTTTGTTGGAATCGTCTTCGTTCTCTTGTTCGCACTTCCTGGTGCAACAGAGATTCGTGTTGGACGATCAATCTTCTTCCTACTTGGCGCATTATTTTCTGCCCTGGTTGGTTACAACGGTATGTGGCTTGCAGTGCGTGCAAATGTTCGCGTAGCAGATGCTGCTCGTAACAAGGATGGCGTTAAGGCCGTTCAAATTGCTTTCCGTACAGGCGGCGTAGTCGGTATGACAACTGTTGGACTTGGACTTATTGGTGCATCACTTGTTGTGATCATCTACCGCCAAGATGCACCAGCAGTTCTTGAAGGATTTGGTTTCGGCGCAGCGATGCTTGCAATGTTTATGCGCGTTGGTGGCGGAATCTTTACAAAGGCGGCAGATGTTGGCGCTGACCTTGTTGGTAAAGTTGAAAAGAATATTCCAGAAGATGACCCACGTAACGCAGCAACAATCGCTGACAACGTAGGAGACAACGTTGGTGACTGTGCCGGTATGGCTGCAGACTTGTTCGAGTCATACGCTGTAACACTTGTTGCTGCTTTGATTCTTGGCAAGGCTGCTTTTGGTGATGCAGGTCTTATTTATCCATTGATCGTTCCAGCCATTGGAACTGTCACCGCAGTTATCGGTATTTTCTTAACGAAACTGCGCAGCACAGATAAGTCAGCAATGACTGCTATTAACCGCTCATTCTTCTTGTCAGCAATCATCTCTGCGGGCTTAACAGCGCTTGCAACATTTACTTATCTACCATCTGATTTCAAGTTAATGACTGGACTTTCACCAGAAGCAATTGCTGATGCTGGAAATATAAATCCACGCGTTCTTGCAATTGGCGCAGTACTAATTGGTATCTCACTAGCTGCAGCTATTCAGGTACTAACTGGTTACTTCACAGAAACAGGACGTCGTCCAGTAAACGATGTTGCAGCTTCATCTGAAACAGGTGCTGCAACAGTAATTTTGGCTGGTATCTCAATTGGCTTTGAATCAGCTGTTTATTCAGCAATGCTTATTGCAGCTGCTGTATTTGGCGCTTTCTTGCTGGGTGGTGGAAGCGTTGTTCTTTCACTTCTTGCAATCGCACTTGCTGGAACAGGTTTGCTAACAACTGTTGGTGTAATCGTTGCCATGGATACTTTCGGTCCTATCTCAGATAACGCACAAGGTATTGCAGAAATGTCTGGCGATGTAACTGGAGAAGGCGCAAAGATTCTTACGTCACTTGATGCAGTTGGAAACACAACTAAGGCAATCACTAAGGGCATCGCAATTGCTACAGCAGTTCTTGCGGCTACTGCATTGTTCGGTGCATTCACTGATGCAATCAAGAAGGCCGTTATTGATGCCGGACAAAACGCTGCAGATCTTGCATCTCAGTACCAAGGTATTTTAGATGTTGCTAACCCACGCAACTTGGTCGGTTTAATTATCGGCGCAGCAGTTGTGTTCTTGTTCTCAGGTCTTGCAATCAATGCAGTATCACGAGCAGCAGGGGCGGTTGTTGTTGAAGTTCGTAATCAGTTCCTAGAACACCCAGGAATTATGAAGGGCACAGAAAAGCCAGACTATGGTCGTGTGGTTGATATTTGCACTCGCGATTCATTGCGTGAACTTGCAACTCCAGGATTGCTCGCTGTTATGGCGCCAATCGCAGTTGGTTTCGGTTTAGGTGTTGGTCCACTAGGTGCATACCTAGCTGGTGCAATCGGTACCGGAACTTTGATGGCTGTATTTCTTTCTAACTCAGGCGGTGCCTGGGATAACGCAAAGAAGATGGTTGAAGATGGACATCACGGTGGAAAAAATAGTGATGCACACGCAGCAACAATCATTGGCGACACTGTTGGAGATCCATTCAAGGACACAGCAGGTCCTGCCATTAACCCATTAATTAAGGTGATGAACCTTGTTGGACTTCTAATTACTCCAGCGATCGTTTCATTAGCACTTGGCGGAAGCACAACAATCTCAACGGTAATCGGCATCGGTGCAACCCTTGTCATCATTGCTGCGCTGATTCGTAACCGTCGCCAAGCAACCGCGATCCTTAACTAGTCCCCCGCACTTCCCCAAAGGATTACATGGCTAAAGCAAAAGCTGACCTTATAAAGCTGGTGATTGTTGAATCACCAGCTAAGGCCAGAAAGATTGGCGGATACCTCGGCGATGATTATGTCGTCGAGGCCTCCGTCGGCCATATACGCGACCTTCCTCAGCGCGCAGCCGATATCCCTAAGGAATATAAAAAGATTGCTTGGGCTAAAGAAGGCGTAGATATTGAAAACGACTTTGCGCCTCTTTATGTCATTAACCCTGATAAAAAAGCCAAGGTCGCAGAACTCAAAGAGTTAATGAAAAACGCCGAAGAGTTAATTCTGGCAACAGATGAAGACCGCGAAGGTGAAGCCATTGCGTGGCACTTAGTAGAAACTTTACAACCGAAGATTCCCATTAAGCGAATGGTCTTTAATGAAATTACAAAAGAAGCGATCTTAGAAGCAGTATCAAATACCCGCGATCTTGATTATCACTTAATTGACGCACAAGAAACCCGTCGCGTGCTAGACCGTTTATTTGGTTATCGCCTATCGCCAGTACTTTGGAAAAAAGTTATGCCACGTATTTCAGCAGGGCGCGTGCAATCAGTTGCTACACGTTTAATTGTTGAAAAAGAACGTGAACGTATGGCCTTTATTTCAAGCGACTGGTGGGATCTTGCCGCCGTTACAGCGTTAGGTTTTAACGCACGTTTGCTCGAAGTAGATGGCAAGAAAGTGGCGGCGACAAGTGACTTCGGCGCAGATGGCGCAGTAAAAGAAAAGTCACTCGCAAACATTTTGCTACTCGATGAAACTAGCGCCAAGCACTTAGTTGACTCACTTAAATCTTCTTCATTAACTGTAAAATCAATGGAAGAAAGCCCACGCACCGAACGACCAAAGCCCCCATTTACAACATCAACAATGCAACAAGATGCAGGTAGTCGTTTGGGTTGGGGCGCACAAATCACCATGCGCATTGCCCAGCGTTTGTATGAAAACGGTTACATCACATATATGCGTACCGACAGTGTTAATCTTTCACAGCAAGCAATCGATGCTGCGCGCAAAGCCGCTAAAGCACTTTATGGCGCAGACCATGTTGCAGATAGCCCACGTGCTTACACAGGCAAAACTAAAAACGCCCAAGAAGCTCACGAAGCGATTCGCCCAGCAGGTGAAACATTTAAAACACCAGGTGAATTAGCCCCGGAACTTTCACGTGATGAGTTTGCTCTGTATGACTTGATCTGGAAGCGCACTGTTGCATCACAAATGGCTGATGCCAAAAAGCTGCAGATGCGTGTTGATTTTGATGCACAAACTAATGATGGCAAGGCAACAATCTTTCGTGCCAACGGTTCTGTTATTACATTCCCTGGTTTTCTTGCTGCATACGATGACATTGTCAGTGAAGAAAATAAGGATGAAGAAAGCGCCGATAAGCGCTTGCCTGCAATGACACTGGGTCAATCAGTAAAGGTTGATGAATACACCTGCGAAGGCCATGAAACTAAGCCACCTGCCCGTTACACCGAGCCAACTCTGGTTAAAAAACTCGAAGAGTTAGGTATTGGTCGCCCATCTACTTTCGCATCTATCATTCAAACAATTCAAGATCGCGGTTATGTTTACAAGCGCGGACGCGCATTAGTGCCAACATTCTTAGCTTTCTCAGTTACTGGCTTGTTAGAAACACACTTTACAAAACTGGTTGATTACGAATTCACCGCCAGTATGGAAGAAGATCTAGACAAGATTGCCGGCGGGCAAGCTAGCCGAAGTGACTGGCTGCGAGATTTCTTCTATGGCGTAGATGGCCAACCAGGCCTTAACGAGCTATCAGCCGATCTTGGTGTTATTGATGCACGCGCAACAAACACCATGAACTTATCTCCTGAAATCGAAATCCGTGTCGGTCGCTACGGTGCTTACTTGCAACAAAACATTGAAGGCGAAGAACGCAAACTTGCAAACATCCCTGAATCTTTAGCCCCAGATGAATTAACTCTTGCTAAAGCAATTGAATTATTAGAAGCTCCTTCAGGTGAGCGCGAACTTGGAATTGATCCTGCAACCAACTTGCCAATCATTGCTAAGTCTGGTCGTTTTGGTCCTTACATCACTGAAGTCTTGCCAGTTGTTGAACCTGAGTTAACGGCATCAGGTAAAAAGAAGAAAAAGAAAGCTGATGCACCAAAAGCAAAAACGGCCAGCCTACTTTCAACAATGACGCTAGACACTGTCACATATGAAGACGCGTTAAAACTTTTATCTCTGCCGCGCACTCTTGGCACAAACACTGCCGGCGATGACATCACCGTTCAAAACGGACGCTATGGCCCTTACTTAAAAGCAGGAGTTGATTCACGCACGCTAACATCTGAAGAACAGTTATTTACAATGACATTAGATGAAGCGCTAGAGATTTATTCAAAACCAAAAGAGCGTCGCCGCGGTGTTGCAAAGCCACCAGTTAAAGAACTAGGCGTTGATCCAACGACGCAAAAACCTTTGATTATTAAAGATGGCCGATTTGGTATGTATGTCACCGATGGTGAAACAAATGCAACACTGCGCCGTGGTGATACTGCAGAAGGAATGACATTAGAGCGCGGGTTAGAACTACTTGCAGGTCGCCGAGCATGGGAAGCCGAGAACGGTCCATCACCAAAGAAATCACGCAAAAAGGCTGCAGCTAAACCTAAAAAAGGTGACGTTGCACCAACGCTTACAAAGAACGTGGTTAAAAAAGCAGGCGCTAAGAAATCCGCGAAAAAAGCTGCTACAGGCAAAGCCAAAAAAGCTGCTGAATAAGCCTTTTATGCTCAGTTGAGCACCCCGATAGACTTACCCAATGGCTAGAACTCTTCCTACTCCTGCCGCCCCGGCGCAGGATGAGACGCGCGGTGTTCTAGCAATCCGCCCGTTCCGCAAGCTTTGGAACTCCATGGTCTTCTCATCCCTTGGCGATTGGCTAGGCCTTCTTGCAACGACTGCAATGGCCCAACAACTTTCCGGCGGAGATTACGCAAAAGCTAACTTTGCTATTGCAGGTGTCTTTATCTCACGTTTATTACCGGCGGTATTTCTTGGACCTATAGCCGGAGTTATTGCAGATCGCTTAGACCGTCGCAAGTTAATGGTTGTCTGCGACATATTGCGCACAGCTCTCTACATATCAATTCCTATTTTCCATAATTACTTCTGGCTCTATACCGCAACAATTCTGGTTGAATGCGTAACTCTTTTTTGGTCACCAGCAAAAGAGGCATCGGTCCCTAATCTAGTTCCTCGAACTAAATTAGAATCTGCAAATCAAGTTTCACTTTTAGCCGCATACGGAACTGCTCCCATCGCAGCACTGCTCTTTACACTTCTCTCACTTTTCACTAGTGCATTTGTTGCATTAATTCCAAACTTTAATACAACTGCAGTTGATATTGCATTGTATGTAAACGCGGCCAGCTTTGCTTTTGCCGCTTTCACAATTTGGAACTTAAAAGAAATTCCTAAAGGTGCCGCTGCCAAACATGCAGCCGATACTGGGATTTTAAAATCTCTCCTTGAAGGTTGGAAATCTGTAAGTGGTACCAAAATTATTCGCGGACTTGTTTTGGGGATGGTTGGAGCCTTTGTTGCCGCCGGCGCAGTTATTGGTCTAGCCCGAACATTTGTTGGCGATCTTGGCGGTGGTGAAGCTGCCTACGGCGTGCTCTTTGGCGCAGTATTTTCAGGCTTAGCACTTGGTATCGCCTTTGGTCCTAAAGTATTTGCGCAGTTCTCTCGTCGCCGTTTATTTGGTGCATCTTTAACAATTGCAGGTCTTTTCCTAGTTGGATTAGCTGCAATTCCTAACCTTGTTCTAGCCGTCTTTACTGTTATCGCCCTGGGTGCATTTAGTGGAATCTGTTGGGTAACAGGCTTCACCATGTTGGGCATGGAAGTTGCCGATGATGTTCGCGGTCGCACGTTTGCCTTCGTGCAAAGCCTAATCCGCGTAGTTCTAGTCGCTGTTCTTGCCCTTGCTCCGCTCATCGCCGCAGCTGTCGGTCAACACACATTTAAATTCCAAAACACACAAGTGAGTTATAACGGCGCATCAGTAACCATTTTAATCGCCGGAGTTTTCGCAGCATTTATCGGTGCACTTTCATATCACCAGATGAAAGATCGCCCTAACGTTTCGCTGTGGTCAGATATTTCAAATGCACTCAAAGGTGAACTCGGCAGCATTACTGGTGCTCCAACTAAAGGAATCTTTATTGTCTTTGAAGGTGGCGAAGGAATCGGTAAATCTACTCAAGCTAAATTACTTAAAGCTTGGCTTGAACAAGAAGGTGAAACCGTAGTTCTCTCTCGTGAGCCAGGCGGCAGTGACTTAGGAATTGAAATCCGCAAAATTCTTCTTTCGCATTCAACTGGAGAAATTAGTCCACGCGCTGAAGCTCTGCTCTATGCAGCAGATCGTGCCCACCATGTTTTTGCTGTAATTCGCCCCGCACTAGCAGCTGGTGAAGTTGTAATTAGTGATCGCTATTTTGATTCATCTATTGCTTATCAAGGCGCAGGTCGCGTCCTTGAGCCAGGAGAAGTTGCACGCATTTCTCGTTGGGCAACCGAATCACTGTTTCCAACGCTAACAATCATTATTGATCTACCCGCTGAAATCGGTCTTGCTCGATTAAAGAGTAAAGATCGCCTTGAATCACAACCCATGGATTTCCACGAACGCGTACGACAAGAGTTTTTGCAGTTGTCACTGCTTGATCCTGAGCGATACTTTGTTGTGAACGGCAATCAAACTATCGAAGCCACTCACAGCGCAATCATCGCTCGTGTCAGTGAAATCGCAGCCCTTAAGCGCAATGCCCGCGAAGATAAAGGTAATTTATTGCTGCGCCCAATTCGTGCAGCCAGCAAGGCTGTACGTACAACGGCAAAGAAAACTACGGCCGGTGCAAGCAAGGCAGTAAAGCGAGCAACACCAAAAAAGAAATCTTCAGTAGCAAGTAAGAACAACGGGAAGTCAGCTAAGAAGTGAGTGTTTACGAAAATTTAGTTGGCCAAGAACACGTTGTTGAGATTATTAAAGCCGCCGTTGCCGCAACACGAAATGATGATTTACCGCCGGAGACTTCACAAAATAATCAGATGACGCATGCCTGGGTTTTCACAGGTCCGCCAGGTTCTGGTCGATCATCTGCCGCTGTCGCATTTGCTCAAGCACTTGTGTGCCCACAAGATGGTTGTGGCACATGCAATCAATGTAAATCTGCGGCCAATGGCGCACACCCAGATGTTGAAATTATTCGTACAGAAGGTCTGTCTATCAAAATCGATGAGGTTCGCGAATTATTGACTCGAGTTGCATGGGCGCCATCAATGGGCGGCTGGCGCGTTGTTGTTATGGAAGATGCCGACAGACTTACTGAATCTGCAGCTAACGCTTTACTAAAAGCAATTGAAGAACCGGGTAATCGCACTGTCTGGTTGTTATGTGCACCAACACTTCACGATGTCTTGCCAACGATTCGTTCTCGTTGCCGACATTTGCAACTTGTCACTCCATCAACGCACGCTGTTGCCCAAGTGCTACAAAAGCGCGATGGCATAAGCCCACAGATGGCAGATTTTGCTGCACGCGTTAGCCAAGGTCATATTGGCCGTGCACGATATTTAGCTAACAATGAATCGGTACGCAACACCCGCACCACGATCATGGCCTTGCCGCTTACTTTAAAGGGTATTTCTTCTGCATTTGCCGCAGCACAAACTTTGGTCGACTTGGCAACTGAACAAGCTAATCAGGCAAGTGATGAGCGAAATGAAAAAGAGATTAATGATTTATCCCTGGCTTATGGCAAAGGCGCAACTGGGCGGGGCATGGCAAGTGGGGCAAGTAAAGCAATTAAAGAGTTAGAAAAAGAACAAAAAACTCGCAGCACACGTATGGTGCGAGACGGCTTGGATGCAGCCCTTCTTGATATCGCAACGTTCTACCGCGATGTCATGATGGTGCAAGCCGGCAGTTCCGATGCGTTAATTAATAAAGAGTTAGAAAATGAGATCAATGCTTACGCCGCTAACAACAAGCCTGCGACCACAATAAATAAGATCAACGCCATCATGGCTGCTCGCACAAACTTGGGTCATAACGCAGCTCCACTACTGACTATCGAAGCACTTATGTGTGTACTTGCCCGTTGATCATGAATATGGCCACTTTTAATTGAAAAATAAATTCATAGCTCTATTTTTACTTGCCTTACTTGCACTTACTGGTTGCTCTTCAACAACCCAACAAAGTTCCCCCGTCGTGGCTAATGACTCATCAACACTTAAATGGACAACGTGCTATAAAGATTTTCAGTGCGCCACGCTAAAGGTGCCTATTGATTACTCAAATAAATCTTTAGGTCAATTTGATATTGCTGTTCTCAGATATAGAGACCCCAACCAACACAATCGCATTGGTTCCTTAGTTGTTAATCCAGGCGGTCCAGGTGTTAGCGGTGTGCAATACGCCTTAGATGCCCAATACATCGTTAATCCCGATGTCCTTGAGCGCTATGACATCGTCGGCTTTGACCCACGCGGGATAGGCGATAGCACGCCTATTTCTTGCCTTACTTCGGCAGAACAAGATGCCTCTTTTGCCAGTGACCCTAAGCCCGATACCGATGCCGAATACGCACAAGCTCTAATGGAGACGCAAGAGTTTGTAGATAAGTGCGTAGCAAAGACTCCCAACATCGCTCATTTTTCAACACAAGATGCCGCACACGATATGGAATTACTGCGCCAAGGACTTGGTGATAGCAAATTGAATTATTTAGGTTTTTCATATGGCACATACCTTGGCACTTTGTACGCACAGCAGTTTCCCGACAAGGTTGGTCGTTTTGTTTTAGATGGCGCAGTTGATCCTTCTTTATCAATCGAAGAGCAAACTCGTGTCCAGGCCACTGCATTTGATGGTGCGCTCGCGCATTTTATCGCTGACTGTCCTAAACATAAAAACTGCCCATTGCCCGCAAACACCACCTCACAATTTTTTATTGACTTGTTTAAAAAAGTATCTATACAACCTTTGACAATCTCATCAGAAAAATCCAAAGATCTACGCCAAATTACCGAGGGTTTAGTTGTCACCGGTACAGCAGCTGCGTTGTATGACGACGTTTATGGTTGGCCAATACTGCGCACCGCAATTGCCCAAGCGTTGAACGGGGATGGAACGGGATTTGCAAAGCTTGCCGATGCTTACAATGGCCGCGATAGTGATGGCTCATTCAAAAACAATGAAAACGATGCCAACATAGTTATTCAATGTCTTGATTGGCAGCCGGGCTATTCGAATGAGCAAGTCCGTGTGAATGTATCGACCTTCACCAAGGCAGCCCCTGTCTTTGGTCCTTATGTTGCTTTCAGTGGCATCACCTGCAATATATTTAACAATGCAATTGGCCGTAAACAAATAACAACTGATCAAAACACGGCCCAGATTAGAAACACGGCAACTCCGGTTTTAGTAATCGGTACTACCCAAGACCCAGCAACTCCATATGCTTGGGCTAAATCCTTAAGTAACTACATCACTGGTAGCAAACTAATTACCCTTAAAGCCGAGGGTCATACCGGCTATGGCCGTGGCTCGGCCTGCACTGATGACGCAGTAGATACATATCTACTCACTGGCAAAATTGCGACTAAAAACCTGATCTGCAGGCAGTAATCGCGCATAGTGAGATGGTAATGAGCACCCCTTTTCATAGGGTTAGATTTACCCATGCGCTTAGACCATGTCTCATATGTAACCTCCCATGATCAACTAGCCGACACAGTTCAACGCCTAGGTTCACGCCTCGGCTCGACTTTTGTTGACGGTGGCGTGCACCCACGCTTTGGTACTCGTAACTTCACATTGGCCTTACAAAACGGTCACTACATCGAAGTTGTATGTCCACTCGATCACCCAGCATCTGATGCCTCACCTTTTGGTAAAGCTGTTTCAAAGCGCGCTGCCGAAGGTGGCGGATGGCTTACTTGGGTTGTATCCGTTGAGGATGTTTCAAAAGTTGAGGCACGACTTGGTCGTCAAGCAGTCGACGGTCACCGAACTAAGCCAGATGGTAAAGATCTTTTATGGAAGCAGATTGGTGTTCTAGGAACTCTAGAAGATAAGCAACTGCCTTTCTTTATTGAATGGAAATCACTTGATCACCCATCAACAGATGGCAAGGCGATTGCAAAAATAGTTAAAGTAGAAATTGCCGGAGATGAAAAGCGAATCACTGATTGGTTAGGCAATGATTTAGCAACAGCCTTAGGTAACGAGGTTGAAGTTCTATGGCTTAGCCCAGCAGATACTGAAGGAGAGTCAGGCATTGTTGCAGTGCACCTAATGACTCCTAGCGGTGTTGTGAGAGTGGATTAAGAGCGTTCTGAGCGTGGATTATTAATTATTCACAAGGAAAGCACATAGTTTTCGATAGCACTGGATTAAATAGTGGTTCACACTATGCACATAGCGTTTTATAAGGGAGAAGTGAATTGAAAACTATAGGAAAACCCACATTGATTGTAAGTGCCGTCCTAGCCCTTATTTTGATAGCCCCACAGAGCGCCTTTGCGGATAATGAAAAAGATAAAGAAAAAGATAGTAAGAAGCTGGTCTCACCAATTACTGCTTTTAATAATTATTGTACAAAAAACATGACAAAATCTGAGGAAAAACAGTTTGAAGATTCAGGCATGGAAAAGAATCGCCAGCAAAACTTTGCACAATCTGAGAAGACCTCCAGTAAAGCGCGCGAAGCTCAAACTACTATTAAAAAACTCACTGCCAAAAATTCTCCTGCAGCAACAACAGCTGCAGCTACATTAACAACGGCCGTTAACACATATAACACCAGCCGCACAAATGCGATGAATACTTACAGCGCTTTGGCCGCAGTTTTGAATTCACAATGCGATAGCGCCTTAGCACCATTTAAAACTGCATTAAGTGCAGCGGCTACTAATGCCAAGAACGCACTTAACGCGGTAACCCTAAACAATGCTTCTACCTCTTCTCAAAAACAAATCGCCCGTGCCAGCTATAACGCTGCCATTAATCTTGCCAACTCAACATTTGTTACTGCTAGCCAAATCCCAGTAATGTCGTATCAGAATCAGTTGAACCTTGCTCAAGTAAATTTATTCAATGCACTTTCGCAGGCTGATCTAATTCTGAAAAATGCTGTAAAGATTGCAAAACTTTCGCTATAAGAAGCAAGTTTCGAAATAGTTAAATCGTCATCGGCGATGTTATGTGACTGAATATCTGTGGTGGCTTGGGCCGGGATCGAACCGGCGACCTAACGATTTTCAGTCGTTCGCTCGTACCAACTGAGCTACCAAGCCAAACAAGGCTTCAATGTTGCACTGCCTATAGGCATTGCACACCAAAACTTTTGCGACCCGGACGGGACTTGAACCCGCGACCTCCGCCGTGACAGGGCGGCGCGCTAACCAACTGCGCTACCGGGCCTTGAAAATATCTATTAAATATCTGTCACATAAGTGGCTCTTATGTCACCTTCAAAGCCGTACATCTTTACTTTTTGATCCTAGTTAATTTCTAACTAGTCGTGCGTGCCCCCAACGGGATTCGAACCCGTGTTACCGCCGTGAAAGGGCGATGTCCTAGGCCCCTAGACGATGGGGACGTTTCAAGGCTTGGCAATCTTACCCGCCAATGCTCAGGCAACCAAACCCGATTATCACGCGAGAAAAGGCGAAACTAGCTGGTTTAAATTAACCAATGGCCCATCGAACAGTGACTGACACAGTGATTTTTTGTTGGCCTAAGTCAACAGTTGTCGGTGCGCCATCAGCTTTAGCCATTGATGAATAAATTGGATAAGCAGTAGGAGTCGAACTCTCATCAAGGTAGATCACTTTGCCAAGTTTGATTCCTAACAACTTTGCATAAGAAGTTGCTTTGGCGCGTGCGCGACTAACTGCGTAGTTGCGCGCCTTATCAGTTGCCCCACTGCTGTTAATAACATATGGAGACACACCATTTATTTGCAGATTATCTCCACCTGCCGCAACTATTGAATCAACTACAGCACCCGCGGTAGCAGTTGCACGAACTGTGATTACAAAAGATTGTGATGCGCGATATCCGCTAATAACTGGATTACCGGTAGTTGGATATGTGTATTCAGGATAAACATTTATAGATTGTGTAGCAATATCTTTTGTTGCTACTTTATTATCTGCTAGCGCAGTTCGCATTGCAGCTGCAGTTGACGAAGCTGTACCAAGTGCTTCCTTAGAGCTAGCGCCCAAAACAGAAACCGTTGCGTTGATTCGAACGGCATCAGGGACAACTGTTGTTGTGCCAGTGGCGCTAATAGTGATGTATCGGGTATTGGCAGCCGATGCAGGTACTGCTAGACCAACTCCGGAAATCAGGGTCAGTGCGAGTACTGCGGCTATTTTTGTGCGGAAGCGGTTTAGTTTCATGTATCTATTATCGCCTATCACCTGTAATCCACGTTAATTAATACTGAGAAAAGTGAGAGAATTAAGGGGTGAGCCAATCCCAGTTCTTATCTAATTGCACAGCAGATGCCATGGCCGATGCCGCAGCACGTTTGCTAGCTGGGAATTTAGTGGCCTTTCCTACCGAAACCGTTTACGGCCTGGGAGCCGATGCATGTAACGGGCAGGCGGTAAAAAGGATTTATGAAGTTAAGGGACGCCCTACAGATCACCCATTAATCGTGCACATCGCATCAATGGATTCCATGCGCGACTGGGCTGGCGATATTAACGAATACGCAATTGCACTTGCCCGCGAATTCTGGCCGGGACCAATGACATTAATTGTGAAGCGTTCCGAACTTGCCGCAGATTTCATTACCGGAGGACAGGACACAGTTGGGATCCGAGTCCCTGATCATGCGCTCGCCCTTGGATTATTAGAAGATGCCCAAAAAATGGGTATTAAGGGAATCGCCGCCCCCAGTGCTAATCGCTTTGGTCAGGTATCACCAACAACAGCTGCGGCCGTTATTGAAGAATTGGGCGAATATTTACACGCCGATGATTTAGTTCTCGATGGCGGAGCATGCACCGTGGGGGTCGAATCAACCATCATTGATTGCACTGGTGATATTCCACGGATTTTGCGCCCTGGTGCAATAAGTGATGAAATGATTGCTCACAGTACTGGCCTAGAAGTTATTCGCACCTACAGATTTATCGATGATGGTGCCGGAATAGTTTGGATAAATAAAGTTGAAGATGTGCGAGTCAGCGGCTCACTCGAAAATCATTACTCACCGGCAGCAAAAGTTTATTTAGATCAACCGCCACAATCAGGTCAAGGTTTCATTGCCCTGGCCGACATCCCCACTCCCGACGGAGTCATTCGATTAGCCGCTCCATCAAATAATGAAGAGTTTGCACGAATGCTTTATGTGGCATTACGTGAAGCCGATCTTCAAGGTTTATCTGAAGTAGTGGTGATGCAGCCAATTGGCCCAGGGATTGCAGTAGCAATTTGTGATCGCTTAGTCCGGGCCGCCAACGGCCGCTGACTAAAGGGTTAACGAATGCTTCATGCAACGTCTTGCCTTGGATAATGCCCATTTTTTAAGTTAAACTTCGCCCTAACTTAACCAACGGAGTGTGCCCATAGTGAAAAGCAAAGCAACCAAAAGTTTTTTAGTATTTGTACTAATCAATCTTCTTCTTGGTATGCAATTTGCCCAGAACGCTATCAGTGCCGAGCAGACTCAGCGATACATTGTAACTTTTTCAGATGACGATGACTCTGAAAGAGAATCTAATGATTTTCGAAAGATGGGAATCAAAGTAGAAGGCACCTATAAGCATGCCTTCAAAGGTGTCGTAGGACAATTCACATCAACGCAAATCGGTAACCTTAAGAAGAACCCAAAATTTTTATTTGCAGAACTAGATGCACCGGTTTATACGACTAGTTATTCTGCAATACCAGTCATAGATGGCCCAACACCTGTTGTTGCAAGCTGGGGCTTAGATCGCATCAACCAACGCAGTTTGCCTCTAGATAAAACGTATACATACCAATACAACGGCCAAGGCGTAACTGCATATGTAATTGATACAGGACTCAATACAACTCACTCCGAATTTACCGGCCGAGTGTCGGCGGGATTTAGTCAAGTAAATGATGGACGCGGAACTACAGATTGCAATGGCCACGGAACGCACGTTGCAGGAACAATTGGCGGAGCTCGTTACGGAGTTGCACGAGCTGTAACTATTGTTCCAGTTCGAGTTTTAAATTGTGCCGGATCGGGCACGTTATCGGGTGTAATAGCAGGAATTGATTGGGTAATTTCAAACCATGTAAGTGGCCCAGCCGTAGCAAACTTGAGTCTAGGCAGCACATTTTCAGCCACAGTAAATGCTGCAATAGCCAGATTGGTTGCAGATGGCGTTGTAGTGGCAGTAGCTGCGGGAAATGACAATTTAAATGCTTGTAACTATTCACCCTCCAGTGAACCAACTGCAATAACGGTCGGTGCAACCACACAAACTGACTCCAGGGCATCGTTTAGTAACATCGGAACCTGTCTTGATATTTTTGCACCAGGAGATTCAATTGTTTCGAGCTGGATTGGTAGCAATAGCGCAACAAACACAATCAGCGGAACTTCGATGGCTTCACCGCACGTTGCCGGTGCCGCCGCACTTTTATTAGAGCAATATCCCACTTACACACCACAGCAAATTCGCGACTTAATGGTGAGTAGGTCATCTGCCGGAAAAGTATTATCAGCAGGGACTGGGTCGAGTAATCAGCTTTTAACTAACGGAGCCGCAGATTATGTATGGGGTCCACCTACTCCACAAGCTATAAGTTTTACCCAACCGAATAACATGGCTGCAGGAGATGCAAACCAGACATTAGTGGCTAGTTCAAATAGCTCACTACCTATAATATTTTCAACTAGTAATGCTGCAACCTGCACAATTGTTGCAGGAAACACCTTACGAGCAATCAGCGCAGGAAACTGTGTGGTCACTGCAAGCCAGACTGGAAATTTCACTTATGCGCCAGCAACTCCATTTGTTCGCAATGTAACAATCTCTCCACCGCCACCAGCTGCGCCAGCTGCCCCGACAGTTTTAACTAGTATTCCTAACCGCTCCGTTGGAACACTCTCAGTAAACCTCAGAGGAGTTAATGCAACAAGCATGCCTCCAATCACGAGCTATACGATTAATCTTTATAGATCATCAGCTAACAACACTGCCTTAACTTTTGTAAGAACAATTCAATTCCCGTCTACTTCACTTAACGTAACAACTTTAATTACAGGATTAACGGTGCCAGCTAGTCAGTTCTATTCTGTAACAGCGACGGCAAATAATTCCGTTGGTTCAAGTGCGTTGTCTGCGGCGTCTAACAGAAGCCGTGTTGGTTGAAAAACTTAAAAGGCAAAAAACTTGCACTAATTATTGTCTTAATTGCATCAAGCTTGTTCCAAAGCGGGGCATCGGCTGTCACTACTAACTCACTTGTAGTGAGTTATAAGCAGACACCACAATCTCAAATCCAAAAGTGGACCCTGAAATGTAATCCAACTGGGGGCACGCTGCCACAAGCAAAAAACGCTTGTAAGCAACTTCTAAAAATTGCAAAACCATTCGCAGCTCCGGATCCCGATCAAATGTGTTCTCAAATATTTGAGAGTGAAGAAGTTGCCACGGTAAAGGGAAGCTGGAAAGGCAAGAAAATCTCTGCAAAGTATTCAAAGACCAATAGCTGCGAGATCGCACGCTGGGCAGCTTTGAAATTTCTACTTCAGGGTTCATCTCCTAGCTAACTGGGTTTAGCCCCACGCCAACAAAAATATGTGCAGTCGGGCCCGAAAAAAGCCGAGTTTTCACTTATTTAGCTGCGGCCAAATGGGCTTGTTAGCCTAAAAATCACTCACCATTAACTTAAATCTCCTTCACCCCTACTAGGCACCTGCAAAATCCTGCCCTACACTATTAATAAGTATTATCACTTTAGCGGAGAGAGAAAAAGCATGATCACCTCTATTTTTGGACGGGTACTAGCTGGCGTGGCTGCAGTTCTAGCTTCAGTTGGTCTAGCATTTTCGTTTTCTGGAATTTCAATGGCCACAGCCGATGGTTCAATTGGTTCGAGTGCCTCTGTCGCCACTGTTCCACAGTGCGTGTGGCAAATCAGTGGAGCAAGTGAAACTATTACTTTGGAGCACACAGAGTTTGCTGATGACAATCACACTAAGTACGTTGGTCAAGATTTCGGTCTTTCTGGTGCTGGCGCAAACACAGTTAAAGTTTTTGTAGGACCAGCTGCTGCTGCTGGCGTCTCTAGCGATGCTGATAATTGTGCATGGTATGGATTAACAAACTCTGCAGCATCCGGAGCAAATGTGACTTACACACTTCCATCCTCTCCTGCATTCACAAGTGCTGCTTCTTCTGCCGCCGACGATAATTCATTGGGATTTGCATTGTCTGGTGCCACTACTACGGGTAGCCACGTTGCCCAACTGGTTGTAGATCTCACTAAAGCAAATTGCACAAATGCAAATGCTCCAACTCCATCAGGAACTGATTGGACCGGAGCTGCAACAGCTAATTTAAAAACTGGTTCACTTTCTCTAACAGCTGCCGAACTACTCTCATCGAAAACAAGCACATCAAGTTCTTGTACATGGACAACAAACTTAACTACTTATGTACCTGGTGGAAAGACTCCGCTTCATGATTCAGATACATACACATTTACAGGTCCAACAGTTACAACAACATTGACCGCAGATGGCATTGTTGGTTAATTGCGATGACAACTAATACATTCAGCAAGAAGATTCTTGCCGCGCTCGTTTCTGTGATTTCTGCAGCGGGGCTTATGTTTACGCTTTCAACGACAACTTTTGCTTCAGCTGAATCAGTTGGATCAAATGCATCAGTTGGCACTGTGCCAACATGTGTTTGGCAGTTATCGGGCGTATCGGACACCGTAACACTGACTCACCCAAATGCCGCTGGTGGCGGAGATGTTCACACTTCCTATGTTGGCGAGGACTTCAAGCTCACTGGAAGCAGTAGCAAGCAGGCGAAGATTTATGTAGGTCCTGCGGGACAAACTAGCGCCTCAACTACTGACGTTGACAACTGTTCCTTTTATAACTCAGGTGGACTTGGTGTTTCTAATACCGGCGCTAAAGCGCAATTAGAAATGACAGATGCGGTACCTAGCTTCACTGCCGTGCATGTTACTGAGGATGCGGCTATGACTTTTGCTCTTGATGGGGCTAAGTCAAGTTATAGCAGTCAACTTCGCAACCTAAGCCTGACTATCTCCCCAACCCAGTGTGTTAATACAAATGTTGGTACTGGCTCTGCCGATAATTGGGTAAAGGAATCTGGAACAACAGGCTTGAATTCAACTACATCACCAATATCTCTCGCATCGCTCATAGCAGCTAATACAACTACAACTAGTACCTGTAGTTTCTCATCTGCTTACAGCGTTTATATCCCAGGTGGATTAACACCTAGAGATTATGGTCAGCAGTACACGTTCACAGGACCAACATTGACTACAACGCTAACCACGTCGGGTCTCTGATAAATTCGAAAGATTAAATGCTAGGGTCATAATTTTATGGCCCTAGCATTTTTTTCAATTATGAATATAAAAAATAAACTCTCCAGAATTGCAATTGCAACCACAACTCTTTTTGCTGTGTTTGGCATAATTGCCGCCCCAGCAATTGCTGAAGGCACACTTGGCCTTGCCTTTACAAATACGGCATCGACGGACAAATTTGTTGAATCATTGCACGGAGGCCAATCTTTGTGGTTTGTTGTCGCACCAGGGGGCACACAGACCCGTGAACTATTGATTTCTAGCAGTGGAACAGTTCCCGAGTTAGTAGAAATGAGTTTGGCGTTCCTTGGCCGTAATAATGAAGGCCAGTATTTAGATAGAAACAAGGCACCAGACAGCATTAAGTGGGTTAAGTTCTCGCCCGAAAAATTTATCCTAAAACCTAAAGCAACAGCATCTGTAATGATGACTTATACGATTCCAGCAGATGAACCAATTAGTTCTCATGAAGCCTATGTTCTGGCCACCGCTTCTGGTGCATCGGGACCATCGAAGGCCCAATACAGCGTTCCACAGGCGATCGCGATTTCTCGTCCAGTATTTCTCGGCGTAGGAACCGAAACAGAGTTAGCACCAAAGATCAATATTATCGATTTGTTCGGAGAAGTTGTTGACGGAAAATCGTATTTAGCATTAAAGATTGAAAACGCAGGCAAAGTTCCATTCAGCTTCGATGGAACTTTAGACATGGTTGACTCAAAGTTCTCAAACCGTAAATTTTCCGGAATAAAATTTATCAGTCAGCCTGTTGCCCCAGGAGAAAAAACCAATATTTTGATCCCTGCCCCATTAGGGTTAACAGAAGGCAAGTACGACATTTCCCTGAATGCCACATTGGGTAACGAAGAGATTAATAAAATCTGGACTGGAAAATTGATTAAATTCACTTCGATTTTCCCTCTATTCCAGCTACTTGGTCGCATTTTGATGGCCATAATCTTCTTATTGATTCTTGCGTATTCTCTTAGGTATCTTCGTAAACCAAGAAACACCAAAGACAAAGAATTAATTGCTAGTAAAACTAAGTTGGAATTTAGTCAAGAAGAACTAGATCAATTAATCGAGAGTTTGACCAAGAAACCGGTAAAGAAAGCTGCCAAGAAGACCGCTAAGAAACCAGTAAAGAAGACCGCTAAGAAACCAGTAAAGAAGACCGCTAAGAAACCAGTGAAGAAGACCGCTAAGAAACCAGTGAAGAAGACCGCTAAGAAACCAGTAAAGAAGACCGCTAAGAAGCCAGTAAAGAAGACCGCCAAAAAACGTGCCTAACCAGCCGGCAGATTGGCGCAAATTCGCCTAACTTGGCATACTGTGAGCGCTGAATATGCTTTGCATGCAAACGTATACGCAAGTGGGGCCTATAGCTCAGTCGGTAGAGCAACGGACTTTTAATCCGTGGGTCGACGGTTCGA
>WLIQ01000012.1 GCA_009726135.1 Actinomycetota bacterium
AAATTTGGATTACCAATGATGGCTGCGCCAATGGATTCAGTTGTATCTCCTGAAACTGCAATTGAAATTGGTCGTTTAGGTGGTCTTGGTGTTCTCAACCTTGAAGGACTATGGACTCGTTACGAGGATCCACGTATTCCACTTGGTGAAATTGCTTCAATGCCAGATAAGCATGCAACAAAGCGTATGCAAGAGATTTACAACGAACCAATTAAACCTGAGTTAATTAAGGCTCGAATCGCACAGATTCGTGATGCTGGCGTAACTGTTGCTGCATCACTTTCACCTGCGCGCACCGCCGAACTACACAAAGCGGTTATCGATGCTGGTGTGGATATTTTCGTTATTCGTGGAACAACTGTTAGCGCCGAGCATGTTGCGGCAGAAGATGAAGCGCTTAATTTAAAGAAGTTTATTTATGAGCTAGATGTCCCAGTAATTGTTGGTGGAGTTGCAACTTCAACTGCTGCATTGCACTTAATGCGCTCTGGAGCTGCTGGGGTCTTGGTTGGTTTTGGTGGCGGAGCAGCACATACAACGCGCAAAGTTTTAGGCATTGAAGTACCAATGGCATCGGCAGTTGCTGAAGTTGCATCTGCTCGCCGTGAATACCTTGATGAATCTGGCGGTCGCTATGTTCACGTTATTGCTGATGGCGCAGTCGGTCGCAGCGGTGATATAGCTAAAGCAATTGCATGCGGAGCAGATGCCGTAATGATGGGCTCACCACTTGCTAAGGCAACGCAAGCACCAGGACTTGGATGGCACTGGGGATCTGAAGCACATCACCAAGTTTTGCCACGTGGAGAGCGCGTAAACGTTGGAACTGTTGGAACTTTAGAAGAAATTTTGCTCGGACCCTCACATACATCTGATGGATCAATGAACTTATTTGGTGCCCTTCGCCGTGCAATGGCTACATGTGGTTATTCAGATGTGAAGGAGTTCCAGCGCGTAGAGGTACTTATTCACCGTGCCTAATGTTCGCGGCGTACTTGTAGTCGATTTTGGGGCGCAGTATGCCCAGCTAATTGCTCGCCGTGTTCGTGAAGCCAATGTTTTTAGCGAAATTGTTCCATCTACTATTTCTGCCGCCGAAGTAACTGCCAAGAATCCATCGGCAATTATTTTATCGGGTGGCCCGTCAAGTGTTTACGCAGAACATGCACCAAAATTTGATGGTGCAATTTTTTCATTAGGAATTCCAGTTTTTGGAATTTGTTATGGATTTCAAGTCATGGCTGCCGCGTTAGGTGGAGTAGTTAGCCAAACAGGTAAGTCTGAATTCGGCCGCACAGATGTTAATGTGCAGAACCAATCCAAGATTTTTGCCGGATTACCAGCTCAACAAAAAGTGTGGATGTCACACGGTGATGCAGTAACGCAAGTGCCACAAGGTTTCACTGTCTGCGCAGTTACTGCAGACACCCCAATTGCGGCTTTTGAAAATGAATCAGGTCTGTTATCTGGAGTCCAGTTTCATCCAGAGGTATTACATAGTGAACACGGACAAGCAATTTTGCGAAATTGGTTAGTCAATACTGCCAAGTGCGATGCAATATGGACCACTGGAAATATTGCACAAACCGAGATTGCAAAAGCTAAAGAAGCTATTGGTACAAAACGCGTTATTTGCGGACTATCTGGAGGAGTTGATTCAGCAGTTGCAGCAGCAATTATTCAACGCGCTGTTGGAGCGCAGTTGACCTGTGTTTTTGTTGATCACGGCCTACTTCGCAAAGGTGAAGCCGAACAAGTTGAACGTGATTTTGTTGCATCAACTGGCGTACAGCTAGTCGTCATTGATGCCAAGAAAACTTTCTTGGATGCGCTCAAGGGAGTAACTGATCCAGAAGAAAAGCGAAAGATTATTGGACGTGAATTTATTAGGTCCTTTGAGGCTGCTGCCCGAGATATTGCTGTAGGTGGAGATGTTGAATTTTTAGTACAGGGAACCTTGTACCCAGATGTTGTCGAATCAGGCGGCGGAACTGGCACTGCAAATATTAAGTCGCACCACAACGTGGGTGGGTTGCCTGATGATTTGAAGTTTTCTTTGATCGAACCGCTACGCGCTCTATTTAAAGATGAAGTTCGCCTAGTTGGCTTAGAACTTGGATTACCCGAAGAAATTATTTGGCGCCAACCATTTCCTGGACCAGGACTTGGAATTCGAATCGTTGGTGAGGTCACGCAAGAGCGACTTGATTTATTGCGTGAAGCCGATGCAATCGCACGATTTGAGTTAAAGGCAGCCGGCCTTGATCGCGAAATCTGGCAATGCCCAGTGGTTTTACTTGCTGAAGTCCGAAGTGTTGGCGTGCAGGGCGATGGTCGCACCTACGGTCATCCTATTGTTTTGCGCCCTGTGTCTAGCGAAGATGCGATGACTGCTGATTGGTCTCGGGTACCATATGAAGTTCTTGAGAAGATTTCAACTCGTATAACCAATGAAGTGCGTGAGGTCAATAGAGTTGTATTGGATGTAACAAGTAAACCGCCGGGAACAATTGAATGGGAATAAATATGAAGAAGTTATCTTTAACTGTAGCCGTTGCAATTCTATCCATGTTCTCAATTACATCGATTCATGCGGCAGAAAAGCCAATGACAGTTCCCGGATGCAAAGCCCCAACTGCCAAGGCTCATAATCCGGCAACAGTGAAAGAGCCGATGGCAATTACTAAGAATCTACCAAAGACGATGACCATCGAAACTAATTGCGGTGTGATAGTTATTTCATTGCTCGCAAATAAAGCTCCTTTCACTATTTCAAAATTATCTGCCTTAGTTAAAGCTAAATATTTTGATGCATCATTTTGTCATCGCCTAACTACAGATGGACTTTTTGTCTTACAGTGTGGTGACCCAACAGCATCTGGTTCGGGAAACCCAACAGGATGGAAAGGCTTTAGAGATGAAAATCTTCCGGCCAATACCCCCAATAATTACCCCACGGGAACAGTGGCTATGGCTAACTCAGGACCGGGCACAAATGGTTCACAGTTCTTCTTGATTTATGCGGATACAACCCTTGGCCCTAATTACTCGATCTGGGGCAAGGTCACTAAAGGTTTAGACCTTCTCAAGAAAATTGCAGAAGTTGGCGCTTATAAAATAAATCCATCTGATAACAAGCCATATTATGCGACCGATGGTTATCCAATTCAAACCGTTGAAATTAAGAAAATTACGGTTAAATAATTAATTTGTATTAACTATTTTAAAAGCTTCAGCTATACGACCTTCAGGTAGTCCGCCAATGCCGGCATTTCGCTGACCCCATTCGCGGACCATATTTTCGAGTTCTTTGTTATGAGCAGTTTGTGATGCGTGCGCATGTAATGCCTTCATCTTTAAATCAAAAGTATCAGTGATATCTACAAAGTGATCTGGATTCGCGAATGCGCTAATCCATACTTCTTTAACTCGCCAAGGCTGCAGACCTTCTTGATCAAGTAAATCCGTAAATGCAAAAGGATTTCGTGCATCTGGATACACGGCTTGGATAGCGGCTTCTCCTGCAGCTAAGTGATCTGGATGGCTTGCACCGATTCGGTCCCAGTTTCTTTCAGGGCTTTGACAGACCATACGGTCTGGTTGTGAAATGCGGATTTGGCGAACTAAATCTTTGCGCAACTCAAGAGTTGCTTCGAGGTGGCCATCAACATAATTAAGAAAAGTAATATCTGTTACTCCGATTGCTGCCCCCGCTTCGCGTTGTTCGCGTTGGCGAATTGCAGGCATCTCTTCTTTTGTAAAACCAGATTCTTCGCCGCCTTGGTCACCGTTAGTGCAAAATACATAGGCAACTTCAATTCCCTTTTTAACCCACTGGGCAATTGTTCCTGATGCACCAAAATCTGAATCATCGGGGTGGGCACTAACGACCAAGACGCGCTTGATCTCACTATCGGCAATGGGTTCCATGTCGCTTAGCCTAATAGACTCACCACTATGACGAGTACTGATCCCCTTCTGGCTGGACTTAACCCCCAGCAAGCAGAAGCAGTAACTCATGCAGGCGGTCCATTACTTGTCGTAGCAGGTGCTGGATCAGGTAAAACACGAGTTTTAACGCGTCGAATTGCATATTTAATGTCACGTCGCAACGTTCCCCCTTATCAAATACTTGCGATTACATTTACAAATAAAGCTGCGGGTGAAATGAAGGAACGCGTTGGTGAATTGGTGGGTCCTGTTGCAAAATCTATGTGGGTTTCAACTTTTCACTCAGCATGTGTGCGCATTTTGCGTCAAGAGGCTTCTCGTTTGGGCTATAGCAACTCATTTTCCATCTATGACTCTGCTGACTCGCTGCGTTTGGTAACTATTGTTGCCAAAGAACTTAATTTGGATTCTAAACGTTACCCAGCCCGCCAATTCCAAGCAATGATTTCCAATGCTAAAAACGAGCTTCTCGGACCGCAAGATTATGTAAACGCTGCAAGCAATCAATTCGAACAAGTTGTTGGCGACGTTTATTCGGTGTATCAACAACGGTTGCAGCGCGCTAATGCTATGGATTTTGACGATCTAATCTTAAAAACAGTAGAAGTTTTGCAGCGCTACCCAGAAGCCAAAGCACGTTTTAGATCTAGATTTCGCCATGTGTTGGTTGATGAGTACCAAGATACAAATCACGCCCAGTACATTCTTGTTAAGGAGTTAGTTGGCACCGAGGCTGAAGGCATGCCCCTTGCCGAGCTTTGCGTAGTGGGCGATGCCGATCAGAGCATCTATGGCTTTCGTGGGGCAACAATTCGAAATATCTTGCAATTCGAACTTGATTACCCCAATGCCACAACGGTATTACTTGAACAAAATTATCGCTCAACACAAAATATTCTCAACGCAGCTAATGCAGTCATTACCAAAAATGAAAGTCGTAAAGAAAAGAACTTGTGGTCTGAGGCAGGATCTGGTGCACCTCTAATTGGATATGTTGCTGAAAGTGAACATGATGAGGCGACATTTATTGCAGATGAAATTCGCCAATTACAACGCGAATCAAAATCACAGCCAGGAGATACTGCTATCTTCTATCGCACCAACGCCCAGTCACGCGTGTTTGAAGAAGTATTTATGCGAAACGCATTGCCATACAAGGTTGTTGGGGGCTTGCGGTTCTACGAACGCCGTGAAGTAAAAGATCTACTGGCATATTTGCGCGTGTTATCTAATCTTGAAGATGAGATTTCATTGCGCCGTATCATCAACGTTCCAAAGCGCGGAATTGGTGATACCTCACTTGATTACGTTGATGCCTTCGCTCGCGATAACTCCATTTCTTTTTGGCAAGGGCTACTTCGATGTTCACAAGCACCAGGATTACCAGCCCGCGCAGCGCAGTCGATTAATGAATTTACCTCCATGATTAGCGCACTTAATGTTTTAGTTGAAGCCAAGACCCGCCCCTCTGTAATTGTTGAAGCAGCACTTGAACAATCTGGCCTGTTAAAAGAGTTGGCAGATAGCGTAGATCCGCAAGATGAAGTTCGCGTTGAAAACCTTAAAGAACTTGTTGCAGTATCAATGGAGTATGAAGAGCGCCCAATCGAAGAATTAGGTGAAGATGAAGAAATCTCACTAGCTGGCTTTCTCGAAAAAGTTTCATTAGTTGCTGATGCTGATGAAATTCCTGAAGGAGAGGACCACGGGGGAGTTGTAACAATGATGACTCTACATACTGCCAAAGGTCTTGAGTTTCCAACGGTTTTCCTAACTGGAATGGAAGATGGAATATTTCCTCATTCCCGGACCTTAGGTGAAAAAGATGAGATTGAAGAAGAGCGGCGTTTAGCTTATGTTGGACTAACACGTGCGCGTCAACGTCTTTATATTTCACGTGCCGAATATCGATCTACATGGGGTGCACCAAATTACAATCCTCCATCGCGTTTCCTCGATGAAATTCCAGAAGATGTAATTGAATGGCGCAATCAAAGTTCGGCATCTGTATCACCATCACTTGTTCGTAAATCACGAGTAGCAACTACGCCACCACCACGCGCAACAGGTATGAAAATTTCAACAATGGAACTTGCTATTGGTGATCGTGTGTCACATGACACATTTGGTTTGGGCTCTGTTGTGGCAGTGGCTGGTGCGGGCGAAAAGGCTGAAGCAACAATTAACTTCGGCCAATACGGTGAGAAGCGACTACTGCTGCGCTATGCACCCGTGGAGAAGCTCTAGGATTACCCTCTAATTAGAATGTGGAGCACCAGTGGATCTCTTTGAATATCAAGCTCGCGATCTCTTTGAAAAACATGGCGTACCTGTTTTGGCAGCTGCAATTGCAACTACTGCGGATGAAGCAGAGGCTGCGGCAACAAAGATTGGTGGAAAAGTAGTTGTTAAGGCGCAAGTAAAAGTTGGCGGTCGTGGAAAAGCAGGTGGAGTTAAGCTTGCTGAAAATCCAGCTGATGCCCGCGAAAAAGCCGGAGCAATTCTTGGTATGGATATCAAAGGCCACATTGTTCGCACAGTCATGATTGCCGCTGCTGCACCTATTGATTCTGAATATTACTTAGCAATTTTACTCGATCGTTCAAATCGTACATTTTTAGTTATGGCATCAGTATCTGGCGGAATGGATATTGAAGAGGTTGCACACACTGCACCAGAAAAGCTAGCCAAAATTCCTGTCTCTGCAGTTGATGGAATTAGTGCGGCAAAAGCTACAGAAATTATTACGGCTGCAAACTTTCCTACAGATGTAGCGGCACAAGTTGCTGATGTTCTTGTGAAACTCTGGGAAGTATTTCAAGCCGAAGATGCAACTTTGGTTGAAGTTAACCCATTGGTCAAAACCAAAGATGGCAAAGTAATTGCACTCGATGGCAAAGTGACCTTGGACGACAATGCAGAATTTCGTCAGCCAGATCATGAAGCTCTCATTGATCAAGCAGCTGAAAATCCTCTCGAGGCAGCCGCAAAAGAAAAGGGTCTCAACTACGTAAAACTAGAAGGAGAAGTTGGAATCATCGGAAATGGTGCTGGACTTGTGATGAGCACGCTGGATGTTGTTGCCTATGCTGGCGAAAAACATGGCGGAGTACGGCCTGCAAACTTCCTTGACATTGGTGGCGGAGCTTCGGCTCAAGTAATGGCCGATGGACTTTCAATTATTCTCGGCGATAAAGATGTGAAAAGTGTTTTTGTTAACGTCTTCGGTGGAATTACTGCATGCGATGCGGTGGCCACAGGCATCGTTCAAGCCCTTGAATTACTTGGTCCAAAGGCTACTAAGCCAATCGTTGTTCGCCTTGATGGCAATAACGTAGTTGAAGGCCGTGCAATTTTAAATAAAGCAGCACACCCATTGGTGCAGCAGCTAGACACAATGGATGGCGCAGCTGATCGTGCTGCAGAATTGGCGGCAAAGTAAATGTCTATCTTTTTAAATGAAAATACAAAAGTAATTGTTCAGGGAATGACTGGTTCTGAAGGAACTAAGCACACCCGGCGCATGTTGGCATCTGGAACAAAAATAGTTGGTGGAGTTACGCCAGGCAAAGGTGGACAAGTAGTTGATATCGATGGACATCAACTCCCAGTATTCAACACCGTCGCCGAAGCAATGGGAGCAACTGGAGCCAACGCATCCGTAGTTTTTGTACCACCTAAGTTTGCCAAGGCAGCCGTTATTGATGCAATTGATGCAGCAATGCCACTTGTTGTCGTAATTACCGAGGGAATTCCAGTACATGACTCTGCAAGTTTCTATGCATACTCATTAACTAAGGGAACAACGCGAATTGTCGGGCCAAATTGCCCCGGACTTATCAGTCCTGGAAAATCAAATATTGGAATCATTCCCTCGGATATCACTGGCTCTGGCCCAATTGGTTTAGTTTCAAAATCAGGAACGCTTACATATCAAATGATGTATGAACTACGTGATATTGGATTTAGCACAGCTGTTGGAATTGGTGGCGATCCTGTTATTGGAACTACCCATATCGACTGCTTGCGTGCATTCCAAGATGACCCTGAAACAAAAGCAATCGTAATGATTGGTGAAATTGGTGGCGATGCAGAAGAGCGCGCAGCTGCATTCATCGCAGAGCACGTAACTAAGCCAGTAGTTGGCTATGTTGCAGGGTTCACTGCACCTGAAGGAAAAACTATGGGCCATGCTGGCGCAATTGTCTCTGGCTCATCAGGTACTGCCCAGGGTAAAAAAGATGCACTTGAAGCAGCTGGGGTAAAAGTTGGCCAAACTCCGAGTGAAACCGCGCGTTTGTTGCGCGCGATTTTAGGCCGCTAAAACGATGTTCGGCCGCGTACTTGGAACCACATTGGCCCAAGTCGTGCGCAGCATTGCATATGTTTTATTACCTACCTCATTTATCTCTTTACTTGCCTGGGCTACGGCCGGAAGTGCAACGGGAAATACTGGCGATCCATTACGTGCAGCGTTATGGATTTGGCTGGCTTCACATCAAGTTCCATTCTCACTAGTTCTACCGCCAGCAAATATTGCCGGCTATCTGTCCTATCTTCCTTTGGGTGCAATGGTTTTCCCTATATTGGCGATTCGAAGTGGAATCTCTCGAACTATTGATCGACTAGATCATGACTCTTCACTTTTACCACTAGCTCGAATTCTTTTTGCAGTGCAATACACAATAGTTGCGATGCTACTTTCATATTTCTCCTCTACGGCAGCAGTCAAGCCGATATGGTATTTAACGCCACTATTTGTTTTGCCATTAACTCTAATAACATCAGCAACAGTTGGAAGGCGTTTAATTCTCGCCCAAGCTGCTCTATATAGTTCTCGTGCTATTGCGCTGTTGTTAGGTATTGCATCAATAATTCTCGGAATCTCAATTTTCACTAACCTTCACATGGTTAAAACTCTTACTCTGGTTCTGGAACCAGGAATCTTAGGGGGATTATTACTTTTAATCCTAAATATTCTCTACATACCAAATGCTGTAGTTGCAACTCTTGCATATTTTTCTGGGACAGGCTTTGCCGTTGGTTCAGGCACATTAGTTGCTCCTTGGTCATTTCATTTAAATTCAATTCCAGCATTCCCATTGTTAGGGGCATTACCTACGGGCAAATCACTGTTGTCCCTTTTCGGAATTGTTGTGGTTGTTCTTACGGGTGCACTGCTTGCAAGTTGGACTATTGATTTGAATACAAAAATATTGGTTCAGAGCCTGGTTGTTTGCGCGGTGATAAGCGCCGTCATAGGTTATGCAGCCAGCGGTGCGTTATTGACCGATGCAATGTCGGCGGTTGGTGTTTCACCTTGGAAATTCACACTTTCTCTCATCACCGAGCTCGCTGCGGGAGCATTCTTAGCGCTTTATTTACCGCGCTTGGTAAAGCGGTAATGACTACGCGCTTAGTTATCCTGGCATCAGGTTCGGGCACACTTGCGCAAGCGATCGTGGATTCAACTGAACTAGATATTGATATTGTTGCTGTTATTAGCGATAACCGCGATGCTCACGTTTTAAAGCGAGCACACGATGCTGGGATTAAAACTCAAACTATTTCAGTAGGTGTTTCACGAGATCAGTGGAACACTGACATTATTCAAGCAGTAGCGGCGCTAGACATAGATTTAGTGGTCAGTGCTGGATTTATGCGAATTTTGCCTCCAGATTTTGTTAATCGATTCCCCACCATAAATTCTCATCCAGCATTGCTACCGCAGTTCCCGGGAGCCCATGCAGTTCGCGATGCACTTGAAGCTGGCGTAGCGGTTACTGGAACTACGGTTCATTGGGTTGATGATGGAGTCGATACAGGTCCAATCATCACTCAGATGGAAGTTCCGATTCTACCCGGCGATGATGAAGCCCAACTTCATGAGAGAATTAAGAAAGTAGAACGAGGTCTCATTGTTGCGACCATCGCTTTGATTCTTCCATCTTTGGAGCGCAATGTCTGATCGTAAAAGTATTCGCCGCGCACTTGTAAGTGTCTACGACAAAGATCGCCTTGTTGAAGTTGGAAATGAATTAGCTGGTGCTGGAGTTGAAATTCTTTCGACCGGATCAACGGCTAAAACACTTCATAATGCTGGGATAGCAGTAACTGAAGTAAGTCAGTACACGGGTTTTCCGGAAATTATGGACGGGCGTGTTAAGACTTTGCATCCACGAGTCCACTCAGGAATTTTAGCTGATCAAAATAATCCAGAACATTTAGCTGCAATTAGAGAATTAGATATTGAACCATTTGATTTAGTTATTATTAATTTATATCCATTTGCAGCCACAATTGCCTCTGGTGCAGATTATGCAGAGTGCATCGAACAAATCGATATCGGTGGTCCATCTATGTTACGTGGAGCGGCAAAAAACCATGGTTCAGTAGCTGTTATTTGCCAGACTTCGCAGTACGACCACTTATTGGAATCCATTAAGAATGGCGGCTTCACCCAAAAAGAACGCAAACAGCTTGCTCTTGAAGTTTTTAGAACAACTGCTGAGTATGACTTGGCTATTGCAAACTGGCTTGGCGCAAATGATGAACTCCCAGAGTGGTACGGGCAAATCTGGCGGCGCGATAATGTTTTGCGTTATGGAGAAAATCCACACCAAAAAGCGGGAATTTATTCTGGAGGCCCTGCTGGAATTGTAAACGCTGTGCAACTTCATGGAAAAGAAATGTCTTTCAATAACTACACCGATGCAGAATCAGCTTGGCGCGCCGTATTAGATCATCGCGATTCTGCTGTTGCAATCATGAAGCATGCCAACCCATGTGGCATCGCAGTCTCTGCACAAGGTGTAGCAGTTGCATATCAGCATGCACATGAGTGTGATCCTGTTTCAGCATTTGGGGGAGTTGTTGCAGCTAACCGAAAAGTAGATTTAGCAATGGCAACACCACTTTCTGAAGTATTTACTGAAGTACTTATTGCTCCAGATTATGATCAGGATGCCTTAGAACTATTAATGAAAAAACCGTCAATTCGAATTTTAAAGTGTGAGGCATCAACGATTTCTCCTCTAGAGCTTCGCCCTGTCTCAGGTGGAATCTTGCTGCAGGAAACGGATTTAATTAATGCTGCTGGTGATTCACCAAGTAATTGGAAGCAAGTAAGTGGTGAATCAGTGGATGAGCAAACTATGAAAGATCTCGAATTTGCGTGGCGAAGTGTTAGAAGCGTAAAAAGTAATGCGATTTTATTGGCGAAAAATACGGCATCTGTGGGAATTGGTATGGGTCAAGTTAATCGCGTTGATTCAGCTAAATTAGCTGTGGATCGTGCCGGACAAAGAGTGAAAGGCGCTGTTGCTGCAAGTGATGCGTTTTTCCCATTTGCAGATGGACTCCAGATTTTGATTGACGCCGGTGTGCTTGCAATAGTTCAACCAGGCGGAAGCGTTCGTGATGAAGAGGTCATATCAGCCGCAAATAAGGCTGGTATTGCGATGTTCTTCACAGGTGTGCGTCATTTCTCTCACGCCTAGTGGGCTATTAGGATGAATGCCATGAGCGCGCAAATTCTGGATGGAAAAGCATTAGCTTCAAAAATAAAAGGTGAATTAGCTGTTCGTGTAGCAGAACTTAAAACACGTGGAATCACTCCGGGACTTGGCACAGTTCTAGTTGGTGACGACCCTGGATCACATTCTTATGTTGGTGGAAAGCACCGCGATTGCCATGAGGTTGGTATTAATTCAATTCGTGTTGACCTGCCAGATAAGGCCAGTGAGGCCGATGTAATGGCAGCTATTAAAGACTTGAACGCATCTGCCGAGTGCACTGGCTACATCGTTCAACTACCTTTACCTAAGGGAATTAACACACAAAGAGTTCTTGAAGCTATTGATCCAGCAAAGGATGCAGATGGTTTACATCCAATGAACTTAGGTCGTTTAGTCTCTGGCTACGACGCTCCGTTACCATGCACCCCACATGGAATCGTTGAGCTGCTATCTCATTATGGAATTAGCACTAAAGGCGCCGAAGTTACTGTTATTGGTCGTGGTTTAACTGTTGGGCGCCCACTTGGTTTATTGCTAACTCGCAAGCAGGAAAATGCAACAGTAACTTTGACCCATACAGGCACAAAAGATTTACTTGCGCATACAAAAAATGCAGACATCATTGTTGCTGCTATCGGACAGGCTCATTTCTTAAAAGCTGACATGATTAAGCCGGGTGCTGTTGTAATTGATGTCGGAATTTCACGAACTGATAAGGGTTTACTGGGCGATGTTGATCCGTCTGTAATGGAAGTTGCATCATGGGTTGCACCAATGCCGGGCGGTGTTGGACCAATGACTCGTGCGATGTTGGTAAAGAATGTTGTTGATGCATGCGGATAAATGATCGCTTATTAATTCTTGCTAGCAATGTTGTAATTGTGATTGGAATTGCGCTGGGCGTATTTGGAATTGTGCGAGGTGGGTCACTTTTTATTGCGGTAGGCACGGCTGGAATGGCATTTACTGCGCGGCACAAACGTAAATTTGAGTTTTATTTCCCGCTCTTTATTGCCGTAGCCCTTTTCGCGTTGGCAATTGCGCTTCCTCGCGGACGGTAGAGTTGCCTTATTGTCGAATGTAGGAGGAAGCCCATGGGCGGAAAAGTCACAGTAGTCGGTGCAGGTTTTTACGGTTCAACAACTGCCCTTCGTTTGGCGCAATACAACATCTTTGACACCGTTGTTCTTACTGACATCCTTGAGGGAAAACCTGAAGGTTTAGCTCTTGATATGAATCAGTCTCGTTCAATTGAAGGTTTTGAGACAAAAATAATTGGCGCGACAACTTCTCCTGAAGGTGCTGGATATGAAGCAACAGCTAATTCAGATGTAGTGGTAATTACTGCTGGTCTTCCACGCAAGCCCGGAATGAGCCGCATGGATTTAATCGGCGTAAATGCCGGCATCGTTCGTGGAGTTGCAGAAAATATTGCTAAACATTCACCAAATGCCGTGATAATTGTTGTTTCTAATCCATTGGATGAAATGACTGCCCTTGCTCAAATGGCTACAGACTTTCCAAAAAACCGCGTAATGGGTCAAGCAGGGATGCTTGATACTGCACGCTTTACTAACTTTGTTGCTGAAAAACTTGGCGTAAAGATCGCCTCAGTTAAGACGCTGACCTTGGGTTCACATGGTGACACTATGGTTCCAGTTCCAAGTCGCTGTACTGTCGATGGCAAATCTTTAACAGAGTTTTTATCACAAAGTGAAATTGATGAATTAGTTGATCGCACACGAAATGGCGGGGCCGAAGTTGTTGCTCTTCTTAAGACGGGCTCTGCTTACTACGCACCATCTGCAGCAGCAGCTCGAATGGCAAAAGCAGTAATCGAAGATTCTGGCGAAGTAATGCCAGTGTGTGCATGGGTTAATGGCGAATATGGAATTTCTGGCGTTTATCTTGGCGTTGAAGCCGAGATTGGTCGCGACGGAATCAAAAAGGTTGTTGAAAGTAAGTTAACCGATTCTGAAGTTGAAGCGCTTAAGGCAGCAGCAGAAGCGGTCCGCGCAAAGCAAGCTGACGTACAGACACTCTAAAGGAGCGCACTACATGGCCAAGATCAAAGTAGAAGGAACCGTTGTTGAACTAGATGGTGACGAGATGACTCGCATCATTTGGCAGTTCATCAAAGACTCATTAATCCTTCCTTATTTGGACGTCAATCTTGAGTACTACGACCTTGGTATGGAAAATCGCGATGCCACAGATGATCAAGTAACTATTGATTCAGCACATGCAATCCAAAAGCATGGCGTCGGAATTAAATGCGCAACTATCACTCCTGATGAGGCCCGAGTTGAAGAATTTGGCCTAAAAAAGATGTGGAAGTCTCCAAATGGAACTGTCCGTAACATTTTAGGTGGCGTAATTTTCCGTGAACCAATCATCATCAGCAACGTTCCCCGTTTAGTTCCACATTGGACTAAGCCAATCGTTATTGGCCGTCATGCTTTCGGTGATCAATACAAAGCTACAGATTTTAAAGTTCCGGGTCCTGGCAAATTGACGATGTCATTTGTTCCAGAAGATGGCTCAGCTCCAACCGAATACACCGTCTTTGATTTTAAATCATCTGGTGTTGCCATGGGTATGTATAACGTCGATGAATCAATCCGCGACTTCGCACATGCATCTTTGAACTATGGCCTACTTCGCAAGTACCCAGTTTATCTCTCAACTAAGAACACAATCTTAAAGGCCTACGATGGTCGATTTAAAGATATCTTTGAAGAGATCTATCAAGCAGAGTTCAAAGAAAAGTTTGAAGCTGCAGGAATTTGGTATGAGCACCGCCTTATTGATGACATGGTTGCAATGTCATTGCGCATGGACGGTGGATATGTCTGGGCATGTAAGAACTATGACGGTGACGTTCAATCTGACACTGTTGCTCAAGGCTACGGCTCACTTGGCTTAATGACATCAGTGTTGATGACACCAGATGGAAAAATTGTTGAATCAGAAGCAGCACACGGAACTGTTACTCGTCACTATCGTGATCATCAAAAGGGTAAGGCAACTTCTACAAATCCAATCGCATCAATTTTTGCTTGGACTCGCGGTCTTGCACACCGTGCAAAGTTAGATAACAACGCGCAGCTTGCCCAGTTCTGCGATACCCTCGAGCGTGTTTGTATCGAAACAGTTGAACAAGGCAAGATGACGAAGGATTTATCACTTTTGATTTCAAAAACTGCGCCGTACCAAACTACTCAGGAATTCCTCAATTCAATTGATGAAAACCTCAAAAAGGCTATGGCCTAAGCCCCTCTACAAGAATTATTGAGGGGTAGTACTCACCAACTCCTATTGCCAGTCTTAAAGGCCAGGTCTACGTTCAAACCAACATCGTGCGCACCTTTGCGCGCTAAGAAGTTGGAGAAGACATGACTGATTTCATTGCTCCTGGACAACCCGGAAGTAAAGTTACATATGCATCACGATATGACCATTGGATCAACGGTGAGTATGTAAAACCAGATTCAGGGCAGTATTTTGAAAATGTAACTCCAGTAACGGGAAAAGTATTTTGTGAAGTTGCACGCGGAAATGCAAAAGATATCGATAAGGCTCTAGATGCTGCACATGCTGCTGCACCTGCTTGGGGTAAAACTTCTGCAACTGAGCGTGCAATTATTCTCAACAAGATTGCAGATCGCATGGAAGCAAATGTTGAAGCTATCGCTGTTGCTGAAACATGGGAAAATGGAAAACCAGTCCGTGAAGCTCTCTATGTAGATATCCCACTAGCGATTGATCACTTCAGATACTTTGCCGCAGCCATTCGTGCGCAAGAAGGTTCAGCTGGTGAACTCGATAATGACACTGTTGCTTATCATTTCCATGAGCCACTTGGAGTTGTTGGTCAGATCATTCCGTGGAATTTCCCAATCTTGATGGCCGTTTGGAAGCTAGCTCCAGCCATTGCAGCAGGTAACTGCGTAGTACTAAAGCCAGCAGAACAAACTCCAGTCTCGATTCTATTTTTGATGGATATCATCAAAGATTTATTGCCACCAGGAGTCGTCAATATCGTCAATGGTTTTGGCGTTGAAGCAGGTAAGCCACTTGCATCATCTCCTCGAATTGCAAAAATCGCTTTCACTGGAGAAACAACTACTGGTCGCCTGATTATGCAATATGCCTCAGAAAACATCATTCCTGTCAGCCTTGAACTTGGTGGCAAGAGTCCAAATATTTTCTTCAACGATGTTGCCGCAGAAAACGATGCTTTTTACGATAAAGCACTTGAAGGTTTCACAATGTTTGCTGTTAATCAGGGCGAGGTTTGTACATGTCCGTCACGTGGACTCGTCGAAGCAAAAATCTATGACAAGTTCATGGGTGATGTAACGGCACGCACTAAAGCAATCAAGATGGGCAATCCATTAGATCTCTCAACAATGATGGGTGCTCAAGCAAGCACCGATCAATTAGAGAAAATTCTTTCTTACTTAGATATTGGAAAGAAAGAAGGTGCAAAGGTCATTACTGGTGGAGAACGAGCCGATCTTGGTGGCGAGCTTGCTGGTGGTTACTACGTCATGCCAACAATCTTTGAAGGAAATAACAAAATGAGAATCTTCCAAGAGGAGATTTTTGGACCTGTTGTCTCTGTTACAAAATTTGATGGCTTTGATAACGCAATGGAGATTGCTAATGACACGTTGTACGGATTAGGTGCTGGTGTTTGGACTCGCGATATGAATACTGCTTATCGCGCAGGACGAGCAATTCAAGCTGGCCGCGTCTGGACAAATTGTTATCACGCATACCCAGCAGGTGCTGCATTTGGTGGGTACAAGGCTTCTGGTATTGGCCGTGAAAACCACAAAATGATGCTGGATCATTACCAACAAACAAAGAACCTGCTAGTTTCATACTCACCAAACAAGCTCGGATTCTTTTAAGGAGTACTAATGTCTCTGCCGTCTCGAGTTGATTACTCACCTGAGGCGGCAGAGCTATTACTCAAGCTAACTAAAATAAATGGCCCACTGATGTTTCACCAATCAGGTGGATGCTGCGATGGATCATCTCCAATGTGTTACCTCAAAGGTGAATTTCGAGTGGGTGGTTCAGATGTATTAATTGGTGAGCTAGTCATACCGCGGATGAATGAACCAGTTGAAGTCTGGATGTCTGCAACACAGTTTGAATATTGGAAGCACACTCATTTAACAATCGATGTTGTTGATGGACGTGGCGGAGGCTTCTCGCTTGAATCTCCCGAGGGTAAGAGATTCCTGATTCGCTCTCGCTTATTTTCCGATGTGGAATGGGCCCTATTGGAGAACTCTCCGGTACAAACTGGAGCATAGATTTTTTCTAATGTCACCTTAAGTGAGGGGTCGCTCTCACTTAAGGTGATAAAAAAAATAGTTGATTTATTTTACGCCGGATAGAATTGTGGTATGGAAATAATCTCAATTACTCAAGCACCAGAAAATGTAAATTCTCATTCCTGTCGATGTGGTGAAGCCAGTTCGAATATCTACCCTGAACTCGATGCGACACTGATCCCACATCAGATTCGTCACCCCGCAATCTTTGGAGCACTTGAATCACTGAAGGTTGGTGATGGGATGGTACTTGTTGCACCCCATAAGCCAATCCCGCTTTTGGCACAAATTGAAAAGAAACACCCAGGTGCCTACTCCATAACTTTTCTCGATGAAGGTCCAGAAAAATGGCACATTGAGTTCATTAGAAGCTGATGTAGGAATTTTGTGATTACCAGAGTTTTTGTTGTTGATGATCATGAATTAGTTCGTAAGGGTTTAATTGATCTTATTGAAGCAGAAGAAGATCTCGTAGTTGTAGGAAGTGCAGCTAATTTCACTGAAGCTGTAGCCAATTTTACAATCTGCGATGCCGATGTCGCAGTTCTGGATGTGCGCCTCCCGGATGGTAATGGCATCGAACTTTGCCGAGAATTAATCACGATCAAGCCCACGCTAAAAACCTTGATGTTAACTTCTTTCCAAAACGATGAAGCATTGCTTGGCGCTGTCCTTGGAGGTGCTATGGGATACCTGATTAAAGATATAAAAAATCTTGAACTCTTAGCCTCTATTCGTAAGGTAGCACTAGGCGTAAATTTTCTTGATACCAAATTGATCTCGTCGGTTACTAATCGTTTGCGCGAAAATAGGAACCCTGCCAGTGAAATATATGAGTTGACCGATCAAGAGCAACGGGTTTTAGAGTTCATTGGCACGGGGATGACTAACCGCGAAATCGCTAAAAATATGTTTTTGGCTGAAAAGACTGTAAAAAACTATGTCTCTTCACTTCTCCGAAAATTAGGTTTGGAGCGGCGAACACAGGCTGCGGCAATGGCAGTACGTCTGAGTGTGGGAAATAGTTAGAGGCTGACTCTCCACATTGTTCGAGTTCCATAAATCGCACTACCAAGAATTTCAAATTCACCGCCTCTAGCCAAAGCGCGGCGTTCTAAATTAAGCAATCCACTTTTGCGCTCCCCGGGGATATAACCTTTTCCGTCATCGATGACTCGGATTTCACAGTAAGTTTGATTTGCTAGAACTACAAGATCAATAGTATTTGCTTCAGCATGTCGAATGGCGTTTGTTATGAGTTCGCGAATAACAGGAATAACTTGATTAGATAAATCTTCTCCGATAACCGTATCAATTGGACCTAAAAATGAGTATGAGATTTGGAATCCTGCAGTTGTGCTAAGTGAAGCTACTTCACTCATAATCAAGGTCCGAAGATCTACTATGGGATGTTCATCTAGAAGCGCAAATATAGTTGTTCGAATCTGTTGGACAGTTGAATCAAGATTATCTAGAACGCTTTGAATTTTCCCGTACACTTCTACTGAGAGCGAAGGATCTGACTCAATGGCTTGCAGTGTGATACCTGATGCAAATAGTCGTTGAATAACTAAGTCGTGCAAGTCCCTGGCGATTCGTTCTCGCTCCGCAAGTACGGCAACTTGATTTTGTGCAATATGACCACGATAACTATCTATTGCAACACCAGCAGCGGATGCTAAGACAACTACGAGTTTCTCGTCTTCTTCGGTAAAACTCTTACCATTTCGTTTTTGTGTGAGATAAATACTTCCGTACAGCTCGTCACGAATGCGAATCGGTACACCCAAGAAACCTGACATCAGGGGATGTCCCTTTGGGAAACCAACGGATGATGGATGTTCACTAATAATTGAAACACGTAGCGGCTCAGGAACTGCAAGTAAATGCCCAAGAAGTCCCTTACCTTCAGGAAAAGTATCTATTTCGTCAGCAGTTTCATCACTCATACCTACGAATGTGAAATCCTCAAGTGTTCCATCAGCAGTGATAGAGCCAAGCGCACCATAGGTGCAGTCAGTAATAAGGACAGCATTTTGAATAACTCGATTCAATGAAGTCTTTAGATCTTCTCCTTTGGCTACATCCATCACTGCATCAGATAGTGCGCTTAGCCGGGTGACATCCATGATGAGAGTCTGCCTGCTATCACCCGGAATAACGAGTCCTCCTTTAACTTTTTGCCGTCGCACCTTTACGTGCGTAGAACCACCATGCGATAACTGTTCCTAGTACAGCAAAGAAGGCGATACCTTGAAAGAAACCAGCAGGTGCCATCACAGATAGCAGAACACCAAAAATGAATGGTCCAAAGGCGGCAATTGCTCCAGTCCATCCCAATACACCACCTGCTTGGCGCGGTTCAAAGATCATCGGCATCTGCTTAAAAGTACTTGCATTGCCAACACCTGCAAAGAAAAAGATGGCCATCATTCCCCAGAAAAAACTCATAAAGTCATCACTGCTTGTCGGTGAGAGCTGAGTAGAAGTGAAGAATGCAGATAGTGCGATACCTAAGCCCGATACGAAAGTAAGAATTCCACCACCTAATCGATCTGCTAAAGGTCCACTAATAACTCGTGCAGCAGAACCAACAAGTGGGCCGAAGAAGGCGTATTTAACTGGATCTGGTGCATTAGCAAATTCACCAAAAAGATTCTTAATGAGTAAACCAAACTGCGCTGAGAATCCAGCAAAAGTTCCAAAAGTCATAAAGTAGAGCACTGTCATCAGCCAAGTGTGTCTATTGTTAAAGATATCCAACTGATCTTTAATTCCTCGTGAAGTAACCGGTACGGATTTCAAAAACTTCCATGAGATTAACACTGAAAGAATTACAAATGGAAGCCAGATAAGACCGGCATTTTGGTACCAGACTGATTTATCAATTCCCTTTACTTTATCTACGAATCGTTGTGGAGCTCCAAGAGTTGCCCCAAACATGGCAGATCCCACGATGATTGGAGTAAAAAATTGGATGATGCTTACGCCGAAGTTTCCTACACCTGCCTGAATGCCAAGTGCGAGACCTTGTTTTGATTTTGGAAAAAAATATGAAGTACTAGGCATGAATCCAGAAAAGACTCCACCACCAATTCCAGAGAGAAAAGCGAGAATTAGTAGTGCAACATATGGCGTCGAAGGTGAGCGCACTGCAAATGACCAACCAAGCAGCGGAAAGATTAGTAGAGCAGTGGAGTAAGTAACTAGCTTACGAGTTCCAAGAATTGGTGGGAGGAACATCCAGATTAAACGAAGTCCCCCTCCTGCGAGCCCCGGCATTGCCGCTAACCAATAGAGCTCCTTTTTCGATAGATCAAATCCCAAGTTGTTTAGTTTTGGCGCTAGGGCTGAGACTAAAAACCAGCTCATAAAACCAAGTGTTAAAGCATAAGTAGTTACCCAAAGTGTCTTCCAAGCAATTTTAGATTCCCACTTGCCATCAGTATTTGGATCCCATGACTCAAGCCACTCGGAAGATTTTGTAGCTTTTATAGACATCTTAAACTCCATTCAATTGTGGATCACGGTGATCGATATGTTTTTTTAATTCGGGACTTGCGTGATTGAGCATTTTTATGATTGCTAGGTGCATCCATAAAGTTGCAGCAAAGGTAAGAAGAAAAAGAACGATAAAAGTTGATTGAGGAAGGCCGGTCCACTCGCGCACATAGACAAATAACGGTGGCAATAAGAAGCCACCCAAAGCTCCTAGTGTCCCAACAAGCCCACCCACTGCGCCGACATCATTAGGGAAGTATTCAGGGATGTGCTTAAAGACTGCAGCTTTACCGATGCCCATAGAACAACCAACGACAAATAGAAGTGCAGTAAATGGCATTACACCCAAGTGATAAGGGAGAACACTTTTGGCACCATCAGGAGTGTTTAAAACAATATAACCAAAGGGCGCTGCTAAAAAAAGAAGTGCTATCAACATTGTGAAAAAGGTTCCATACATTAAATGCCTCGCACCAATCTTGTCAGAAACGTAACCGCCAAGAGGACGTAGAAGTGAAGCTGGGAAAATAAAGAGTGCAGTCAAGAGCGCGGCATTATGTAGATCTAATCCATAAACTGAAACATAGTATTTTGGCATCCATGATGCTAGAGCTACATATGCACCAAAAACTACAACGTAGTAAAAACTGAATCTCCAGACCTGCAAGTATTTTAAGGGTATAAACATCTGACTAAGAGAACGAGATGCTTGCAAGTTTTTCGTATCGCTGGGTGTAAAGAATTGAATAGCAATAGCGGTCAGAATGAGAAGTACTGAATACAAGGCTGGTACAAAACGCCATCCTCCCGGGATGATTCCACCAAGATAAGAACCACCAATTGTGGTTGCTATTACTGCTGGGCCAATAAATTTTGTTGCCGAAGCTCCGACATTTCCTGCACCAAAAACACCAAGTGCAAAGCCCTGGCGGCTGCGATCAAACCAGTGAGAGTTCCATGCAATACCAACGCTAAATAGATTTCCAGCAAAGCCTACAAAGAAGGCTAAAACAAGCAACCAGGTATAAGTAAGTGCAATATGCGCTAATAAATACGCTGGAATCGAAGTTACTAGCAACATAACAACAGTTACTTTCTTGCCACCAATTCGATCCGCAAGTACTCCCAAGAGTAATCGCCAGATTGACCCATTAAGAATTGCAACAGAAGATAACCATGCTAACTGTGAGTCTGAGATAGCAAATTCTTCCTGAATGGGAATTCCAAGAACTCCAAACATTAACCAAACAGCAAACATTAAAGTGAATGCAAATGTTGAAAGTGCTAGTACTCTGTTGGAACCATTGCGCTGTGACATAAGAACTCCTTACTTTCTGTACAAATCTTAAGGATATGCTCCCTCTTTGAAGCTAGTGAAAATAGGGTCTTTGTACCTATATAGATGCAAGGGTCAGCAGTACACACTGGGTACATGAAAAGTGAAAAACCCTCTGGAATAGATATTGAAGAATCACTTGTAAAACTTGGAAGATACTTTTCTAAAGGAGTGGTGTCAGATGATCTTCGTTCAATTACAAAGAGTGGGGGCCGTGAGGGCGACGATTTCTATCGTGATCGATGGAGTCATGACAAAGTAGTTCGTTCGACACATGGTGTTAATTGCACAGGATCGTGCTCATGGAAAGTTTATGTAAAAGATGGAATCATAACTTGGGAAACTCAACAGACTGACTATCCGTCTGTTGGGCCTGATTCTCCAGAATACGAACCACGAGGATGCCCAAGAGGTGCAGCATTTTCTTGGTACACATATTCTCCAACACGTATTAGATATCCATATGTTCGGGGCCTTCTACTTGAGATGTACCGTGAAGCTAAATCTCGACTGGGTGATCCAGTTTTGGCATGGGCAGATATTATGGATGATCCAATTCGCCGTACTAAGTACCAAAAAGCTCGCGGTAAAGGTGGATTAGTTCGCGCACAATGGGCAGAGATTTCTGAAATTATTGCTGCAGCTCATGTTCACACTATTAAGAAGTATGGTCCGGATCGTGTCTTTGGGTTTTCTCCAATCCCAGCAATGTCTATGGCTTCACATGCCGCAGGTGCCCGTTTTATCTCACTAATGGGTGGGTCAATGCTTTCCTTTTATGATTGGTATGCAGATCTACCAGTTGCATCTCCACAGGTATTTGGCGACCAGACAGATGTCCCAGAATCTGCTGACTGGTTTAATGCTTCTTATTTAATTATGTGGGGGTCAAATGTCCCGGTAACACGAACTCCAGATGCGCACTTTATGACCGAAGCAAGATATCGAGGTCAAAAAACTATTGCCATTAGTCCAGATTATGCAGACAACACTAAATTCGCAGATGAATGGGTTGCGCCTCATCCAGGTACTGATGGAGCACTTGGTATGGCTATGGGTCACGTTATATTGAAGGAGTTTTTCGTTGATAAACAAACTCCGCGTTTTACCGACTATGTAAAAAAGTTCACAGATCTTCCTTATTTAGTATCCCTTCGAGAAAAAGATGGTGCTTGGGTACCTGATAAATTCCTAGTTGCATCGGACTTGGGTGACACTTCTGAGGGTTCAAAGTTTAAAACTGTAATCCTTGACTCTGCAAATGGTCAGACTTTTGTTCCAAATGGATCTTTGGGGCATCGGTATAACGACGATTCAATGGGCAAATGGAATTTAGATCTTGAAGGGGTAGATCCATTATTGACAGTCTATGGTCGTGCCGAATCATTAGCTGCCTCTATTTTGCTTCCACGTTTTGATATGGGACAAAAGGAATCCGAAAGCGGTGGAGTTCTTCACCGTGGAGTTCCAACAATTCAAATTGGTGGCAAGAAAGTAACAACTGTTTATGATTTGATGCTTGCTCAATACGGCGTTGGTCGCGAAGGTCTTGAGGGTGATTGGCCCACTGATTACACCGACACAACTCCTTACACTCCTGCTTGGCAAGAAGAAATAACAAACGTTCCTGCGGCGCAAGCAATTCGTATTGCACGAGAGTTTGCCCAAAATGCTGATGAATCCGAGGGTCGTTCAATGATTTTGCTTGGCGCTGGGACAAATCATTGGTTCCACTCCGACACTATGTACCGAACATTTTTGGCATTAGTAACTCTTACTGGTTGCCAAGGTGTTAATGGAGGCGGTTGGGCTCACTATGTAGGTCAAGAAAAATGCAGGCCAGTAACAGGATGGGCACAGTTAGCTTTTGGTGCAGATTGGTCCCGTCCAGCGCGACAAATGATTGGTACTGCTTTTTGGTATGTATCAACTGACCAATGGCGCTACGACGGTTTGAAGTCTGAACTACTTGCATCTCCACTTGGTGAAAAACGCTTTGAGGGTATGACTGCAATTGATGTTATGGCTAAATCAGCACGAATGGGGTGGATGCCCTCATATCCATCATTAAACCGTAACTCTTTAGATTTAGTCGATGAAGCACGAGCACTAGGAGTAGATCCTGCTGCTCACGTAGTCAGCGAACTTAAAAACGGAAAAATAAAGTTTGCTATTGAAGATCCAGATGCTCCTGAAAACTGGCCACGAGTATTAACTGTCTGGCGGGCAAACATTCTCGGCTCGTCTAGTAAAGGAAATGAATATTTCCTTAAACATTTACTCGGAACTGATAATTCTGTACGCGCCGAGGAAAATTCGCCTGATGCCAGACCACGTGATGTGAAATGGCAAGAAGAAGCCCCTGAAGGAAAATTGGACCTTCTAGTTTCGATAGATTTTAGAATGACTAGTACTGGTCTTTTCGGTGACATCTTGTTACCTGCGGCTACATGGTATGAGAAGCACGATCTCTCAAGTACGGATATGCATCCATTTGTGCATGCATTCACACCAGCGATCAATCCACCGTGGGAAACTAAAACAGATTATGACATTTTTCAAATGTTAGGGCGCCAAGTTGCTGAGCAATCAAAGGGGCATTTAGATGAACGCGAAGACATTGTTGTTGTTCCGCTATTACATGACACTCCAGATGCAATGGCAAACCCAAGTGGAATCGTCGAAGACTGGAAAGATGGCACTGTAGAACCAATTCCAGGCGTGACAATCCCAAAGTTAGTTGTTGTTAAACGCAACTACGCGCAGCTCGGTGAAAAAATGGGTGCTCTTGGTCCGTTGCTTGATCAGCTAGGTACTAATACAAAAGGTGTACCAGTCAGCGTGCTACCTGAGATTGAACTCCTACGACATAAAAATGGAGTTATTTCACATGGGGTAGCTGAAGGTAGGCCATCACTTGCTCGTGATGTCGATGCATGCGAGACGATCTTGGCGTTATCAGGCACAACTAATGGACGAATAGCAGTTGCTGGCTTTAGAGCCTTAGAAAAACGAACTGGCCAACAGCTCACTGACTTAGCTCTGGATAATGAAGGTAAACGAATTACTTTTGCAGACACACAAGCAAGACCTGTTCCAGTTATTACAAGTCCAGAATGGTCAGGCTCTGAACATGGTGGACGAAGATATACCGCTTTTGCGATAAACGTTGAGCGTTTAAAACCGTGGCACACCTTGACTGGTCGACAGCATTTCTTTATCGATCACGACTGGATGAGCGAACTTGGCGAACAGATGCCAACCTTTAGACCACCGTTAAACATGCACCGTATTTTTGGTAGTCAAGGGGATGGAGTCGAAAAAGAAGTCACAGTGAGGTATTTAACGCCGCATTCAAAATGGTCCATTCACTCTGAGTATCAAGACAACCTATTTATGCTCTCATTATCACGAGGGGGTCAAGAGATTTGGATGAGCGTGGAAGATGCAGAATCAATTGGAGTTAAAGATAATGAATGGATTGAGGCTTACAACAGAAATGGTGTTGTTGTTGCCCGTGCATGCGTATCTCACCGTATGCCAGCTGGCACTGTATTTATGTATCATGCCAAAGATCGTGTTGTAGATGTACCGCTAGCAGAAACATCAGGCAAGCGTGGAGGAATTCACAACTCTTTAACTCGACTCATGATTAAACCTTCACACCTTATTGGGGGATATGCCCAACTGACGTTCGCATTTAATTACCTTGGACCTACTGGTAATCAACGCGATGAAATAACCGTTATCCGCCGACGTTCTCAAGATGTGGAGTACTAATGAAAGTCATGGCCCAAATGGGCATGGTGATGAATCTTGATAAATGCATCGGGTGTCACACATGTTCAGTAACGTGTAAACAAGCATGGACTAATCGCACCGGACTTGAATATGCTTGGTTTAATAACGTTGAAACTCGTCCAGGTCAGGGGTATCCACGGGGCTATGAAGATCAAGCAAAAGCAAAAGGTGGTTGGGTAAGAACTTCACGCGGTCGTTTACGCCTTAAAGCTGGCAGTCGTGGGCGTCGTCTCCTCTCAATTTTTTCCAATCCACGGATGCTAAATATTAAGGATTATTACGAACCTTGGACGTATGAGTATGACAACCTAATTACTGCCCCACTCGGACAACAAACTCCAGTTGCTCGCCCTAAATCTCTCATAACGGGCAAGCCTATGAAAATTGAATGGTCAGCCAACTGGGATGATGATTTAGGTGGCGGTCCTGAAAATATTGAGAAAGACCCGATTCTGCAAAAACTTGCACAAGATGTAACAACTAAAGTTAAGTTGGCTTTTGAGCAGACATTTATGTTCTACCTGCCACGCATCTGTGAACATTGTCTTAATCCAGCCTGTGTTGCAGCGTGTCCATCTGGAGCAATGTACAAGCGCGCAGAAGACGGGATTGTTTTAGTTGATCAACAACAGTGTCGTGGTTGGCGAATGTGCGTATCGGCATGTCCATATAAGAAAGTTTACTTCAATCATAAGACTGGTAAAGCAGAAAAATGCACACTGTGTTATCCGCGACTAGAAATAGGACTACCAACTGTTTGCTCGGAAACTTGCGTTGGTCGCCTTCGATACCTTGGTCTATTTCTTTATGACGCGGATCGCGTTGCAGAAGCAGCTGCTACAGAAAATGAAAAAGATCTATATCAAGCACAGCTAGATCTCATATTGGATCCGCATGATCCAGTGGTACTTGCGGCAGCTCGAGCTGAAGGAATTCCAGAAGATTGGTTAGTTGCTGCTCAAAATTCTCCGGTTTATAAACTAGCAAAAGTTTATAAGATTGCCCTTCCTCTTCACCCTGAATATCGCACAATGCCAATGGTTTGGTATGTTCCACCACTTTCACCCATCGTTGATGTATTAACTGAAACCGGACATGATGGCGAAGACGTAGGAAACCTATTCGGTGCTATTAATGCCCTTCGAATTCCACTTGCTTACCTAGCAGAGCTATTTACTGCCGGAGATAGTGAATTAGTCGAGTCAACACTTCGCAAATTATCTGCCATGCGTTCCTATATGCGTGATATCAACTTAGGACGTGAGCCTCGACCCGAGATTCCTGCAGCAGTAGGAATGGATCAAGAATCTATTTATGAAATGTATCGATTGCTTGCGATAGCCAAATATGAAGACCGCTATGTAATTCCAGCAGCACATGCTGAACAGGCTAAGGATCTCGAAAACATGGGCAAGAGTTCGGGTTGTTCACTTGAGGGTGTTGATCTTGGTTCAAACTCTGGGCCATTTGGTCAATCATCAGGAAATCCCGTCCCTGTGACAATTGAAAACTTTCACATTATGAAAGACAGGCAGACTAAGTGAGCAAGGAGTTAGCTCGGGCAATTGCTGCGCAATGTTTGGTGTATCCCGAACAGAGTTTTATAGACCGCAATACAGAACTTCTAAATATGACTCATGGTCTTGCACCCAAACTTAGGGAACCACTCGCAAAATTTCTTATTAGTGCAGGGCAGATGCCTCTTAACCAACTGCAGCAGCATTATGTAGAAATTTTTGACATGCGCAGAAAATGTTCATTATTTTTAACTTCATGGACACATGGGGATACACGTAACCGTGGAATGGCATTAGTTTACTTTATTCAAATATATAAACGTTGCGGTCTATTACTTAGCCCCAACGAGTTACCAGATCATTTGGCAGTGGTGCTTGAATTTGCAGCTCTAGAAAATCCAATTGAAGGCGACTTACTACTGGGAGAGCACCAAGCACCAATTCTTCTTATTAGAGATGCATTGCATAAATGTGAATCAATTTATGGCGCGGTACTAGATGCCGTCGTTGAATCTCTTCCTGAAATGACACCAGAGATTGAGGCACGAGCACAGGCGCTGGCTATAACCGGTCCTCCAAAAGAATTTGTGGGTCTAAGTGGCGCAGTGGCAGTTGCCCTTGAACCGTTTTCCACTAGAGAAGATTTTTCATTAGGAGGAGTCTCGCGATGAATTCAACAGATATTCTCTTATGGGCTGTGCTGCCATATATAGCAATCTCCTCCTTTGTTATTGGTCTAATTTGGCGTTTCAAGTATGACAAGTTCAATTGGACAACACGCTCATCTCAAATCTATGAAGGAAAACTATTGAGTATCGCAGGGCCACTTTTTCACTTAGGTCTCTTTGCAGTTATTGGCGGACATGTAGTTGGACTATTAGTCCCTCAGGATTTCACTGACTCCGTTGGTTTAAGTCATCAGGCATATCACTTAGGTGCGATAACCATGGGCGGTGCAGCGGGATTTGCAACGCTCATTGGAATATCGCTACTGATTTATCGACGCAGGACAACTGCAATGGTTTTCGCACAAACAACAAAGAATGATAAAACTATGTACATATTTCTTGTAGCAACATTATTAGCTGGAAGCGCGGCCACACTTTCAAGTGCTGGCGTAATTGGGGGAGAACACAACTATCGTGAAACGGTTGGTCCTTGGGTCCGATCAATTCTTACACTCAGCCCTAATGGCGAATTAATGATGGCAAGTCCTATTGCCTTCAGAGTTCACGCCATTATTGCGATGTCACTCTTCATAATTTGGCCATTCACACGTTTGGTGCATTCGCTGAGCGCACCAGTAGGTTATTTATTCCGGCCATCTATCGTCTATCGCACTCGCGATGGGCGCGGTATCGCAGGAAGCCGTAAAGCTCGCCAAGGGTGGGAACGTATTAAATATTGATTCCATTAAAAAACCCGCCGTATAAATACGGCGGGTTTTTTATTTGAATGCTTTAAATACGCTCTCCTGTAGTTGAATTAAACAAGTGAACTGCATTTGGATTAGCTGTAACAGAGATTGTTTCACCTGGCTTTGGTGGATTCTTTGGATCCCAGCGAACAATAATCTGTGCACCTTCATCTGAAGCGTTAGCAAACTTAACGTTTGTATCAGCAGGCTTTCCATAAACGAAAGCATCTGAACCAAGTTCTTCAACTACTTCAACCAAAACGTGGAATCCATCAGATGCTGGTGTAAAGCCTTCTGGGCGAACACCAACTGTGATTTCAGTTCCAGCAGCTGCTGGAACTGCGATCCCAAGATTTCCAAGCATTGCTTTTCCGCCCACGATTGGAGCGTTGAGCAAGTTCATAGCTGGTGAGCCAATGAAACCTGCAACGAACGCATTTGCTGGATTGTCATAAAGATTACGAGGTGTATCAACTTGCTGTAACAAACCATCTTTTAGAACTGCAACACGATCTCCCATGGTCATAGCTTCAACTTGGTCGTGAGTTACATAGACAGTTGTAATTCCTAAGCGACGCTGCAATGCAGCAATCTGTGTACGAGTTGCAACGCGCAATTTCGCGTCAAGGTTAGATAGCGGTTCATCCATAAGGAAAACCTGAGGTTCGCGAACAATTGCGCGACCCATAGCTACGCGCTGACGTTGTCCACCTGAAAGAGCTTTTGGCTTGCGCTCTAGGTATGGCTCGAGGTCAAGCAACTTAGCTGCTTCAAGAACGCGACGTTCACGTTCTTCTTTTGGTGTTCCAGCGATCTTAAGTGCGAAGCCCATATTTTCTGCAACTGTCATGTGTGGGTACAACGCATATGACTGGAAAACCATCGCGATATCGCGATCTTTTGGTGCAACGTTTGTTACGTCGCGGTCGCCGATCAAGATTCTTCCGTTATCGACTTCTTCAAGTCCTGCCAACATACGAAGTGATGTTGACTT
>WLIQ01000013.1 GCA_009726135.1 Actinomycetota bacterium
AATCACTCATTTCCAATTTAACCTTTCGCGCTCACATGTTGCATTAGTGTGCTCAATTCTGGGCCGTCACTAGCCAAAACTGTCTTTATAGCTTCTGTAACCCGATCTGCTATATCTGACTTCATCTTTTCTAGGTCCGCTTCACTCAAAGCACCTTTTGAAATCAATTTGTTAGCCGCTATATCTAGGGGATCTCTTTTTTTCCATTCATCGAGTTCACCTGGTGTGCGATACGTGGCTGGATCAGATCTTGAATGCCCGCTGTAACGGTAAGTCTTGGCTTCAATAAGCGAAGGCCCATTTCCGGCACGAGCAAAATCGACCGCCGACTCAATTGCGCTAATAACGGCGTCAACATCTTGGCCATCCACAATTTCCTTGCGCATGGCATAGGAATCAGCTCTATCAGCTAAATCAACTATTGGTGTACTTAGGTTAATGCGTGTGTATTCCCCATAAAGATTATTTTCAATTACAAATATGACGGGCAGCTTAAATATGCTTGCCATATTTAACGTTTCATGGAACGCACCAATATTTGTTGATCCGTCTCCAAAAATTGTTAGCGCAACTGAATCATTATTTTTCAATTTTGCGGCTAGAGCAACACCGGCTGCAACTGGTAATCCAGCTCCAACAATTGCAAATGTTGGCATTAACCCAACACTTGCATCCATCAAGTGCATTGAGCCGCCGATTCCACCTGAACATCCGATGACTCGTCCACAAATTTCACCAAGAACACCTTCGGGCGTGACTCCAAGGGCAAGGGCTGCAGCATGTCCGCGATAGGTGCAAGTCACGACATCTGTAGGCCTCAGGACACTTGCAATTCCAACAGACACTGCTTCCTGTCCATTTGCCAAGTGAGTACTTCCACGTACGTGCCCATCGTTGTAGAGAGTTTGAATACTCTCTTCTACTGCACGAATTTCTAACATTCGCTCTAAGCGGCCAACCTCTGTGTTGAGCTGACCTCTACGTGATAACGATGTAACCATTATTTTGCTCCTTCCCACCAGGCGGCGGGGCATTTGCCTGTTTTTAAAAGCTCACTAATTTGTGAAACAACATACTCAGAGCTTGGCAAATATCTCTTTTCGAGTTCTTGGGCATATGGGATTGGTGCATCTGGAGATGTAATTCTATGAGGAGGAGTTTTTAACTGACCCCATAATTTCGAAACGACTTCAGAACAAATTTCAGCGCCCCATCCACCCGAGTATGAGCTTTCTTCAATAACAACAAGTCTGCCCGTTTTTGCTACTGATTTCATCACTGCTGATTTATCCCAAGGGATCAAAGTTTGTAAATCAATAATCTCTGCAGACCATTCAGATTGAGATTCGAGGGCATCCTTGGCGGTTAAAACAGTGCTACCAATTGCAACGATAGTTACATCTGATCCTTCGGTAACTGTACGTGCTTGGCCGATTGGAATAATTCCAGCCTCACCAGTGATTACATCGCCTCGCTCGCCATAAAGACCCTTGTGCTCAAGAATTACAACTGGGTCGTTACTCCTGATTGCACTTCTTAGAAGGCCATACATAGATTGTGGAGTTGAAGGAATTACTAAACTAATTCCTGCATTGCCTCTAAACCACTGATCTAAAATTTGAGAATGTTGGCATCCAAATCCCATACCTGCACCCGCAGCTGCTCGAATCGTTAAAGGCACTTCGTATGCACCGCGAGATAAATATCTAAAGAAAGCTCCCTGCGTTGTAAGTTGATCTAGGGCAACTCCAATGAATTCAACAAACATCATCTCAACCACAGGCCGCATTCCCATAGCAGCAGCGCCAACTCCAGCACCGAGAAACGCCATTTCGGAAATAGGAGTATCAATTACTCGAGTATCACCAAATTTTTCGATCAATCCTTCAGTGGCTTTAAATGGCCCACCAGATCCAATATCTTCTCCCATTAGAAAAACTGTTGGGTCGCTTTCCATTTCATCAGAAAGCGCTTGAATAACTGCTTGGCGTGTCCGCATAACGGTCATTTGATTTCACCATATCTCTTCGGATCGTTTGGATGTTCTGCTAAAGGCCAAATTTCTACTTCGAGCCATGGAAAGAATGGCAAACTTGAAATTGCTGCATGGAGTTGGGTTGCATCAGGAGCAACCCAAATACCAACATTAGATTTTTGACCAGTTCGGCGCCATATTTTCTTAATTACACCTTCATTGGCTAGCACATTTGCACGAGCACTTTCTGCTTTAGCGAGTGTGGCCAATAATTCTTTGTCTCCGTCAGGCGGAAAAGTATTCTTTATCAAAACCATAAATTCCATAACTTCACTCGCCCTTATATTCGCCAAATGATTTTGAACTTTGAATCAACTCCACTCGAACACCATCAGGATCTATCATATAAATCGCTCGTCCGCCCTTGTTTGGACCAATGGTTGGAGTTACAGGGGCAGAAACACTTTTTACGCCTTTTTCAGTTAACTCTTTGAACCATTCGTCAACATCATCCACAAAAAAAGCAATGTGTGCAATACCTGGGTTGGCATTTCCGTGATCTATATCCTTCAGATCTACATTGCCATATTCAAGCAGTTCTAAAAAGACTTCCACCCCTGGCATCTTTAAAATCGTAGCGTTGAGGTCGACATCTGGATAGCCAGTCAATACACCTATGTACTCTGCTTGCGGATTCCAGGAAAACACTTCTTCAAAGCCTAGAAGCTCCTTATAAAATTTGGTTGATTCTCGCAACGACTTTACAGAGATACCTGTGTGATGCGCTTTGGTAATCTGGGCCAACTTTAATCCCCCTTCTTTAGAGCTTTTCGGGCGCTGCCAAGGCTATGTGAGGTCGTTAGGTTAGTCAACCGATTGACTAAAATCATTTAGCGCTTGGGTTTTCCGGTGGAATCTCGTGCCACCAATACCGGCGGAGTATCCACAATCAGATGACCAGGAGTTCCTCCGCCAATAATCCTTAGGAGTAAATCTACCGACTGGCTACCCATCTCAACGGTAGGCAAGTGAACTGTAGTTAAAGATGGCGTTAAATAGTTTGCGATATCACTATCGTGTAATGCCGCGATCCTTAGGGTGTTAGGAATATCTACCCCTAACTCGTGGGCCGCCCGAATAAATCCGATTCCCATCATAATTGTTGATGCAAAAACAACATCTGGCTTATTCTTTTTTGAGAGTAGCTCTAGTCCGGCTTCTCTTCCAGCGTCCATCCCCCAAGAATTTTTTTCAATAACAGTTGCCTTAAGTTTATTTCTGACAACTGCACTTTCAAAACCTTTGCGACGACGTTGCGCCGTATCTATATTCTGTGGACCAAAAACACCTGCAATTGATTTAGTTCCGAACTGGGCTAAATGATCAACTGCTAATGAGGCACCTAGTTCATCGTTAACAGTTACGCTCGCTGAAACACCTTTAACGCGACGATTAACCATCACAACAGACTTATAGTGATCAAGGACTTCCTTCTTTAGAAAAGTATCTGAAAGAGTTCCTGAAGCAATTAAGAGACCATCTACTTGTCCACGTTCAAGTAAATCCGTAAATGTTTTTTCAGAATCTCCTTCAGCGTGATCTCCAATTAAAATTCCATATCCGAGTTCTTTGCACCTTTGCTCAACGCCAGTAATTATTGCTGAATACATAGGGTTGGCCATATCGGGAAGTAGAAGGCCAAGCATCTGCGTACGGGCAGTTTTCAACATTCTTGCAGCGGAGTTGGCTCTATAACCTAACTCCTGAACAGCATCTAATACTCGCTGACGCGTTGCTGGTGATGCACTGGCTTTGGGATCATTATTAACAATTCGTGAAACAAGGCTGGGATCTACTTTAGCAATACGCGCAACATCTCTAATTGTTGCGCGCACTTGCTTTACATCGCTGGCTTTTTCGCCTTTTACAGTCGCCACAATTCTTGCCCTCTGTTTCACCTATTTATTCATTAGGATTGTAATATACGGGACACAATGGGGAATAGCCCCGTCGAAGTTGATTCGAGGAATTTTGGCCATAGCCAGGTCTATTGCTAAGAAGTCAATTAGCAGTAAAACGATCATAGAAGTCGCTGCTGCGATTCATGCGGGACGCTTGGTAATTTTGCCAGCGACTTCTGGCTACATTATCGCGTGCGACCCTCAGAATACTTCAGCTATCACCGATCTCAATCTACTGAGAGAAAATTCTGAGGAACATATTCTTTCGATGATTTTTTCTTCAATCTCCCAGATGGATAGTGAGGTAACCATTCCCACTCTAGATCAAGAAACCAAAAACTACATAGAGACAGGTCAATTGACATTAGTTCTCCCTCGGGATGAATCCATGAGAATAAATTCAATTAAATATAAAGAATTAGTGGCTGTTAATGTTCCAGCAAATCCAAGTATAAAGAAATTGTTAGAGAGTTCAGGCCCGTGCGCAGTTGCAGCGGCGGCAATTCCTGGACAGGGTTTACCGGTTGACGTTAAGGATATTAGTCTGAAGATTAAGGATGGCGTTGAATACATCTTGGATGCTGGTCTGGTTTCAGGCACAGTTTCTTCAATTGTAAATTATGAAAAGAGAAAACCCATAGTCTCAAGAATTGGCGCGCTATCTGAAGAGATGATAAAAAAGTTAATTCCAGAAATTTAGTTAAAAATCCCCTCGGGATCATCAAACTTTTGCGAAAGAATCCAATCTTTATTCACAAGATTGCCAAAGCCAATCTCTTCTGGGAGTGAGTTCATGAGGCCGCCAGCCAAAATTTGCGGTTGGCGCAAGCTGTCAGCATAAGGATCCACTCCAGTCCAAGGGACGCCCCATTCAATCGGTACTGATGCATGGCCCCAAGCACTAAAAACTTGGCTATGGACATGGGCAAACATATGCGGTGCAAACTCAACATTCGAGTCAAGACATTGTTTTACAATCTTTTTGCCCCCTGTTATCCCGCCCATACAGGTCAAATCAATGCGCACCACATCAACTGCATTCTTTGCGATTAAGGATTCCGGGTAATAAATTCCACCTTGTTCATCGCCCATTGCAATAGGGATTTGAGTGCGTTGCCGAAGATCGGAAACCACTTGGGCATTTCCTGGTGGAAAAACATCTTCAAACCACCCTAAATTCACTTCATCTAATAAATTCAATAAGTCGAGTGCAGATTCAACCTCATCAAAAATCCAAGCTGCGTCACAACCAATCCATGCATCGGGAGCTGCTTTGCGCGCTGCCATTAACCGTTCAGCAGTAGCCAGATTATTTACTCCCACTGGAGCTTTAAATCTTCGCCAACCCTGCTTATATAGTTCGCTTACTTGATCAAAAACTTCAGTAGCACCCATTTTTGCTGGAGGATAACCAATGATTGCTGTAGCCGGCATTGGTTCAAGAGTTCCGCCAAGAAGAGTTGAGATCGACTGATTGGATTGTTTTGCACGTGCATCCCACGTAGCTAGATCAAGCATGGATAGCGCCCTTAAGCCCAACCCCGCAGAATGGGAGGCTAAACTTCTGCGCAATGCAGTCGTATAGGTTTTTTCGACGTCTTCAGCCTTAGTTCCTAAATAAATATTCTTTAGAGTCTTTCTAATGTGTTCAGCCACCGCGCCATCACGCGTAAGAGTAAATGCCCAGCCTTCTACTCCTGAATTCAAGGTGACTTTGACAACCACGTACTCTCTAGTTTTCATAATCCAATCACCAAAAACAACTGGTGCAGGTAGTTCCCCAGCAACCGTGGCGACGTTGATGTTGGCAATTGTCGAAGTATTCACGGATAAAAAGTAAACCCACCCCCCTTTTTAGTCAACCGATTGACTAAAAAGGGGGGTGGGTTTAAGGTATGGTCAAGAAATTCAAGGACTAAGGGCAAGGATCAGCAATGACACGTGAATTTGATGCCCGAGCTGATCGGTATGGCCGTTTTTATGATGAATTTGAGGTTGGTGACATTTACCGACATTGGCCAGGAAAAACAATTACTGAGTCTGAAGATCACCTTTATTGCATGCTAACTATGGCTGGCAGCCCTCTTCATGTTGACGCTCACTATGCCAAGCTTGAGATGCCTCAAGGGGAAAACATTGTTGTGGGCACTTATATCTATGCACTGTTAACTGGAATGTCTGTAGCCGATATTTCAGGAAAAGCTACAGTAAGTTTAGGCGTGAAAGAATTAAATCATTTACTTCCAGTTTTTCATGGAGACACTATTTACGCCACTACCGAGATCTTGGACAAAAGGTTATCTAAGTCTAAAACAAATCAGGGTATCGTGAGCGTTAAGACCTTAGGGTTTAATCAGAACAATGAATTAATTTGTACATTTGAACGCGCATTTTTAGTTCCTTTACACGGGGCAAAGTAATGACTTCTAGACAACATTCAGGGCCTCTCGTCGGGCTGAAAGTAATTGACTTAGCAACAGTTGTTGCTGGTCCAGGAGTCGCAAAATATTTTGCGGATTATGGCGCAGATGTAATTAAGATTGAAAGACCCTCTGGGGACTCAACAAGATCAATGGGCTGGACAGAGCAAGGGGAGACTGATTCTCTCTGGTGGAAATTAGTAAATCGTGGAAAACGTTCACTAGTTTTAGATTTAAAGAATGACGCAGATCTTTCAATACTAAAAGAGCTCATTGATTCTGCAGATTTATTGATTGAAAACATGCGCCCGGGAAAAATAGAACAACTTGGGTTGGATCCTGAAGAATTGATTTCTAGAAATCCAAAACTGGTTGTTTTACGCGTTTCTGGTTTTGGACAAACAGGTCCATACGCGCAAAAACCTGGCTTTGCCACAATTGCAGAAGCTCTCTCAGGTCTCTCTTCACTTTTAGGAGAGCCTGACGGGGGTCCACTATTACCGCCAATCGCACTTACTGATGAAGTCACAGCACTAGTTGGTTCATTCTCTGCCATGATTGCGATCTATCACGCAAAGCTAACTGGGCAAGGCCAGATAGTGGATATAGATCTTGTTGACTCTGTCTTGCAAATAATGGGACCGCTCCCAGCGGCGTGGGATTCACTTGGTTACCTGCAACCAAGACTTGGTTCAAGCATTCCTTACTCAATTCCCCGTGGAACATATAAGTGCTCTGATGGGGTTTGGGTAGCACTTTCAGCTTCAGCAGAATCTGTGGCTAAGCGGCTCATAGAAACTGTAGGAGGCGGAGGAGATCCTCGATTTTCATCCTTCCAAGCTCGATTTGAGAATAGAGAAGCTCTTGAAGAGCTAACAAGTAACTGGATTGGCTCCAGAACATCTAAAGAAGTCATTGAAACTATAGAAGCCGCAGACGCAGCCATTGCGCCAGTTTATAATATGCAACAAGTAATTGAAGACCCTCATTTTATCGCTAGAGAAAGCTTCACAAAGGTAGACGGGATTCTCATGCAAAACTTGGTCGCGCGCCTATCCAAAACTCCGGGCAAGATTATTTCAGCTGGCCCAAAATTAGGTGAGCATAATGCGGAGATCAAAAGAGAGCTTCATGACAAGAATTAATCTTTTGTCAAAAAGAAGTGTCTTAGCAGTTCCCGGGTCTAGCGAAAAAATGATTCAAAAAGCACGTCTATTAAATGCTGATGAAATATTTCTCGATTTAGAAGATTCAGTGTCACTGCCTGAAAAAGATTCTGCTAGGTCATTAGTAATTTCTGAATTAAATAAAGGTGATTTTAATTCATCCTCGGTAGCTGTTCGAGTAAATGAGCAAAACCAATTAATAGGAATCCAGGACATTAAAGACCTTATTACTAAAGCGTCTTCTAAATTTACTTCTATTATTATTCCTAAAGTTGAGACGCCAGAACAAGTGACTGAAATTTGTCAAAGATTAACTGAACTAGAACTCTCACTAGGGTTGAACGATCAAACAAAAATTCAACTTCAAATTGAGTCAGCACGTGGACTACTAAATGTTGCAGATATTGCCAGTGCCTGCAGCCGCACAATCTCCTTAATTTTTGGCCCTGGGGACTTCGCAGCAAGTATGGGGATGCAGGTTTTAAATATCGGCGAGAATCCAATCAATTATCCAGGTGAAGACGCTTATCATCATGTCCTATATTCAATACTTACAGCCGCTCGCGCAAATGGCCTACTAGCAATCGATGGCCCATTTAGTGATCTTGGAAATGAGCCCGGACTAAAACATAGGTCTCAATTATCAGCTTCTCTTGGCTACGATGGAAAGTGGGTAATTCACCCATCACAAATAGAAGTAGTGAATTCTATTTTTACACCAAGTGAAGAAGTTTTTGAAAAATCCGCCAAAATTATGGCTCACTTTAATCATTCGAATGCAAATGAAAAATCTGCAGGTGCCTTTTTGTTCGAAGGGAAAATGATTGATGAAGCAACTAGGAAAATGGCTGAAATGATTTACTCAAAAGGTATCGCTGCAGGTTTAAAGCCTTCTATGGATGGGGATGACTATGGCAAAGCATAAAGCTGAACTAGGTAGATTTTATGAGGATTTTGTAGTTGGTGATTCATATGAACATCCGTTTGGTCGTACTATCAGTGAGACTGATTGCACGTGGTTCACACAATTAACTTGTAATACAAACCAAAACCATTTCAATGCGCATCTGGCTCTTTCTAATCCAGTTTCAAATGGAAAAATTATTGTTAATTCTGGTCTCACAGTTGCCATTATTCTGGGTATTTCAGTTATCGATATGAGCCAAAATGCTGTGGCTAATTTGGGCTGGACTGACATTAAACTTACGCACCCTGTTTATGTTGGGGACACTTTATATGCCGAAAGCATCTGCACAGAAGTGCGCGAATCTTCTTCTAAGCCAAATATGGGAATTATTTCTATGTTCACTAGAGGGTTAAATCAGGATGGTGTCGAAATTGTGACTTGGTTTAGAAGTGTGATGATTCCAAAGCGAAGTTCTGGAATTGGCCAGAATTATTTCCCTACGCCAAAATCTGGATCAATTGAAGGGCGAATGTCTTAAGCATGGTTCTTGCATTACCGATACTTTCTGGTTTGAGAATTATTGAAGGGTCGGCCTTCGTAGCAGCTCCTCTCGGCGGGCTTACTCTGGCTCAACTTGGAGCAGAGGTTATTCGCTTTGACCCTCTCAGTGGAGGTATTGATTTCAAACGTTGGCCAATGACCAAATCTCATGCATCACTCTTTTGGGCTGGATTAAACCGTGGGAAGAAATCAATTCAAGTGGACCTCAAAAGCCAGAAAGGTAGAAAATTAATTTCTGACCTAATAACTTCGCCTGGCGAAGGATCTGGAATATTTCTCACAAATCTTGCTTCTAAGGACCAATTAAGTTATGAAGAACTTCGTAAGAAACGATCCGACGTAATTGTGATTTCATTAACTGGCAACTTTGATGGTTCAAGCGAAGTTGATTACACGGTACATCCAGCATTTGGATACCCAATGATTACTGGGCCAAAAAATTCAGACTCTCCAACAAATAGTGTTCTACCAACCTGGGATTTGATCCTAGGAAACCTTGTAGCAATTGCAATTTTAGCGGCAGAGCGAAAACGACGTCAGACCGGTGAAGGTGAATTAGTTTCGATTGCACTCTCAGATGTTGCACTGTCAGTAGTGGGTGCTCTCGGTCGACTTTCCCAAGCCTATATTGGCGAAGAAGTGAGTGCTCAAGATGGAAATTTCCTATATGGCTCTTTCGGTAAGAATTTTCTGACGGCAGATAACCAGCAAATTATGCTCGTTGGTCTAACTTCAAGACAGTGGAACTCACTTAAAGTCGCACTAGATATAGAAAGTTCATTAGAGGAACTTGAAAAAGAATTATCTGCCGATTTTCAAGATGAAGGGCAGCGATATATGCATAGATATTCGATTGCGCTACTCATAGAAAAAACCGTGGCTTCAAAAACTTTAGAAGATTTAATTCCTGCTTTCGAGGCCAATAAAGTGAGCTGGTCCAAATATCAAAGTTTTGAGGATTTGCTCAATAATGATGCAAGAGCGTCTGATAAAAATCCTATTTTCTCGCTACAGAACCAGCCGGGGATAGGAATCACGCCGAATATTGCATCGCCTATAAGATTCCAATTTAGCCGCAATCTAGAGCCACAGACTGCTCCTTACTTTGGAGAGCACACCGAGGAAGTCCTAAAGGAGATTCTTAATCTGAACCCTGAAGAGCTTGATGATTTGGTTAAGGAAAAGATCATAGAAAGAAATAACAGGGGGTAATCAGTGCAAACTAAAGTGAAGATGCCGAGAGTCGGCGAAAATGTAAATTCTGCTTTTGTGGTTGACGTTAAAGTCCAACCCGGGCAAGAGGTTAATGTTGGTGACATATTGATATCCGTTGAGACAGACAAAGCAACCGTCGATATTGAATCTCCCGTGGCCGGTAGAGTTATTGAACTCTTAGTGAAATTGGATGATGAAATCGAACCCGGAGCACCTTATATAAGTATTGAAACTTGATAAAGTGAAGATTACTGTGACTGGTGCAGCCAGTGGAATAGGTAAAGCCACAGTTCTTAAGCTGCTTGAATCGGGTCATGATCTGATTGTTGTCGACTTACCGGGTGCAAATTTTGATTTTTTGTCGCCTTCCAAAGTCCAAATAATCTATGGTGATGTTTCTAATCAAGAGGATAGAAACTTAATCATTGCCGCTTCTAAAGGCGTAGATGGTTTAGTGAATGCTGCTGGAAAAATTGAAACTAAAAATCTCTCTGATTATTCAATAGCAGACATCAGAGGACTCTTTGCCATAAATTTCGAATCGGTCTGGGATTTAACTGCCAATATTGGAGCCACAATGCCTAGCGGAAGTGCAATTGTGAATTTAAGTTCTACCGGAGCAAAGGTTGTAACTAATTCGAATGTTGGTCCCTATGCAGCAACCAAGGCTGCAGTTTTAAGTCTGACTAGAACTTTTGCCTATGAATTTGCAATAAGAGGCGTGAGAGTCAATGCAATTTGCCCAGGACTCATTGAAACACCTATGCAAACTAAAGTAAGTGAAGGTCTAGCTAAAGGTCAAAACTTACAAATTGATGATGTCATCCAAAAGAGAGTTGAAATGATTCCTTTAAAGCGCTTTGGGACTGCCTTGGAGTGCGCCAACTTAATAGTTTTCCTTCTTTCGCCTGATTCCAGCTATATGACTGGGCAAGCAATAAACATAAGTGGTGGTTTAGTTACTTTTTAACTACATCCTTGCTCAGTTCTTGGGCAACAAATTTCCAATTAACGGGAATTGACTGTTGATTTGCAGTTGTTAATCCAGCCCAAATCGTGCTGACTCTTAGCATGTCTGAGGCAGATCTATTTTCATATTGAGAAAGAACGACCCCAGCTAGAAATGAATCTCCGGCTCCGGTTGAATCAACAACATCGATTTCCATGGCACGAATTGTGATCTCTTTGTCATCATGAAGAAGCTTCGAGCCATTTGCGCCATCTGTAATAATGATTTTTGAAAACTTGGATTTAAGTCTTTCTAGCGATTCAGGTCGCTCTACTTCACTATTTGAAAGTACCAATATGTCTCCAGAGATATCTTCTGCACTATTAAGAGAGTTAGAGCCAATGATTGTCGTACAAATTGGATTTATTTCCTGGAGCATAGGGAAAAAAGCATCGATCCAAAACGGCCATACAACAATGTCGCCAGGACTGAATGGAAGTGAAACAGAGGAAATTTTCGCAAGTAAATTCTTTTCCATTCCGATCATAGTTCTTTCGCCAGATTTTTCTACAAGAATGGTTACATGCGGAGAGGGAGAATCAAAAGTTTGAATGTATTCTGATGAAAGGCCACTTTCTGAAATAGCTTTCGTTAAATTCGATCCCACAGAATCATTGCCAACATACCCGACTAAATTAACTGGGAGTTGAGCGCTATTGATTCCAGAAGCGAGGTTAAAACCTTGTCCACCAGCTCGTTCATGATGAGAGTTTGCGTGAAGAAATCTTCCTGAAGTTGGAATTTGCGGTACATATAAGACCGTATCCCAGGCTATTGGACCTATCACCCAAATGGAGGCTGAATTCATAAATCGGACTCTATTCCAGTTTTCTTCTAGTTATAGGTAATAACTGGTAATTTTGTACTATGTCCCAAAGGCAAGTACCTATTAATTTACTAGGAAGCCCACTGGGGAAAGATGCGTTTATCGGAAATTTTGATAGCGAGTTATCAAGTAATGAAATCACTGAATTCATTATCAGAGCATTAAAGTCAATAGATTTCACCGACAAGAAAGTTACTCTCGTCGTACCTGATGCCACGCGCTCTTGTCCCTTGCCGACAATTTTACCTATTTTTTATGAGGCAATATCTCCGGTTGCTAATTCTCTGTCTGCACTCATTGCATTAGGCACACATGCACCTATGACCCCAGAAGCAATCGATAAATTCTTAGCGGGAGAAAATCAAACAACCAATCAAAAATATCCAAGTATGAAAATTTACAATCATGAATGGTGGGAACCTTCAACTTTTGCACATTTGGGTTCAATAACTGAAGAAGAAATTACAAAAATCTCAATGGGCCAAATTACCTCTGAAGTTCCAGTTTCTATAAATAGACTGGTCACCGAATCTGATTTAGTCATAATTATCGGTCCTGTTTTTCCACACGAAGTTGTTGGCTTTAGTGGTGGAGCAAAATATCTATTTCCCGGTGTATCAGGTCAAGATATGATCGATTACTCTCATTGGCTTGGAGCGATAATTTCAAGTGCCGAAATTATTGGTACTTTAGGAATAACTCCAGTTCGTGAAATGATTAATCTAGCCGCAAGTAAAATTGAAGTCCCACTACTTGCACTCTGTCTTGTTGTAGAAACAGGTTCGAGCACAATATCAACTCTTTCATTTGGCGCTCCCCATACTGCTTGGGAGTATGCTTCAGCGGTCTCTTCAAAAAAACACATTAAATTCTTAAGCAAACCTGTCAAACGTGTAGTCTCAATAATGCCAGCGAGGTACCAAGATATTTGGACTGCTGCAAAAGGCATGTATAAAGTTGAACCAATCATTGAAGATGGTGGTGAAGTTATTCTTTTTGCCCCCCACATAACTGAGTTTTCTATTACTCATAAAGAGCTTGAGGATATTGGGTACCACTGCCGAGAATATTTCTCATCCCAAATGGAAAAATTCGAGGGGGTATCAAAGACTTTGATGGCCCACTCATCACATTTGAGAGGAGCTGGAAGTTTTTCTACCTCTGAAGGGGAGCAATGCAGAATCACAGTGACACTTTCAACAGGAATCTCAAAAGCTAGAACTGAAGCTATGAATCTCAAATATCTTGATCCTTCTTCATTTAACCTGTCAGATTATGAAAATGATCCAGGGGTTTTAATTAACCATAATGCTGGTGAGATTCTTTATCGCCTAAAATAGGCTCGTTTTTTGGGCTAATTTCGCCTTATCTTTTGCGATATTTTAATCTCCGGTTTACCCTTAGGAATAGACATAGGGAGCGGGCATCATGAAGTACAAATCGGTTAAGGGCTTACTCACAAAGGATGAGTCACTCATTCCTGTAACTTTTATCGATAAACTCGAAGACGTATTGCATGGCTTTCTCGGGATAGTCCTATTTGTTATCTCGGTCTTGGCAGCTGGTTACACCTTGCAACGCCTCATTGAGACCCGTCCCTTTTTCCCACTAGGAATGATCCAAGGGATCAATGACATTCTTTTTGTTGTCATCATTCTTGAGATTATGCGAACAGTCATTGTCCGATTCACTGATGGAATTTTTCAGCTAGATAACTTCTTGATTATTGGTGTCATTGCTGCGGTCCGGCACATTCTTACCGTTGGTGCTTCTCTTACTATGGAGAAGACCAAGACTACAGAATATTTCAATCGCGCATTAATGGAAATGGGAGTCAATACTGGAATTGTTTTGGCACTTGTATTTGCATTATTTTTAGCACGCGCAGCACGAGCAAAAAACACTACTAAGTAAGGCAAGGTACTAAAGCTCAAATTACTGAGTTCTTACTGGTGGCGGGTGAAGGATTTGAACCTTCGAAGGCAGAGCCGGGGGATTTACAGTCCCCTCCCATTGGCCGCTCGGGCAACCCGCCAAGGTCGAACAAGTACTGCGGCAATTATGGATAGTGCGAAGGGAAAGGATACCGTAGCCTCGTAGGCGCACAAACCGCCTTTTTAGCAAGCGAAGGAGTTCTCACCATGGCAGCAGATGCAAGTTTTGACGTAACCTCCAAGATTGACCGCATGGAGCTCGATAACGCTATCAATCAGGCGATTCGTGAGATTGACACTCGTTTTGATTTCAAAAATACGGGTTCAAAAATTGAACTTGAGGGCGAAAAGATTTTAATTGAAGCCGATACAGAAGAGCGAGCAAAAGCAGCCCTTGATGTTGTTAAAGACAAGATGATTAAGCGTGGAGTCTCTCTCAAGCACCTAGATGCCGGAGCTCCACAGCTAAGTGGCAAGATTTATAAAATTGCTGCGCCTTTAAAGGAGGGCATCTCAACTGAGAATGCCAAAAAAATTGCAAAATTAGTCCGAGACGAAGGTCCTAAATCAGTAAAGACCCAGATTCAAGGCGACGAACTGCGAGTCACCTCAAAGAGCCGTGATGATTTACAGGACACTATGGCAATGATCAAAGATGGTGGCTGGGATTTCGCAGTTCAATTTACGAACTTTAGATAATTGAGTAAATATAAGCTCGGCCTGGTTTATGGCTTTAGTGCATATTTCTTTTGGGGTTTTCTACCTATCTATTGGAAGCATATTCATAACGCCTCATCTTTTGAAATTCTTGCGAATCGGGGAATTTGGTCATTAGCCGTTTGCACGTTATTACTAACCATGCGTAATGAATTAAGAAGTACATTCCTGATCATTAAATCAAAGCGTTTGTTTTCCATTCTGGCCATTTCATCCGGACTACTTACTATAAATTGGGGAGTATTCATTTGGGCAGTTGGCGCTGGCAGGGTTGTTGAGAGTGCACTGGGTTACTACATAGCACCACTACTTAATGTGTTATTTGGTATTTTAATCTTTCGTGAATCACTGCGACTACTGCAATGGATAGCAGTAGCTCTGGGAACTACTTCCGTACTAATTCTTACGATTGAGTACCACCATTTCCCATGGATTGCGCTATCTCTCGCTCTTTCATGGGGTACTTATAGCTTAGTGAAAAAACGAATTGATCTTGGAGCCCTTGAATCACTAACGATAGAAACCCTCATTGCTTTTATTCCAAATTTGGCATTCCTTTTCTACATTCAGGGTCAAGGCACTGCACAGTTTGGTCAAGGTTTAATGGTGACAACACTGCTTTGTCTTGCTGGAATAGCAACTGTGATTCCATTGTTACTTTTTAATGGAGCAATAGTGCGGTTACCGCTTTCCACTTTAGGATTACTCCAATATATAACGCCAACAATTTTTTATTTATTAGGAGTCTTTTTATTTAACGAGGATATGTCTACCGGAAAAGTTATGGGATTTGCATTTATCTGGGCGGCTCTAATTGCTTTGAGTGCAGATTTAGTACGATCAAGCAGAGCGGTCGATAACCGCGTCGCATAGCGACATCAATGCACCCGTTGCATCGCACACAGGTAAAGGACCAAGGGCGGTTCGGGCCTCTTTTGCGATTTGAAATAACTGATCACGGGATTCACTCAGGGCTTTATGGTTACGAAGTTCTGCTAGTACCTGTTGCACAGTTGCTTCATCCTCAATCGGTGCTGATAAAAGCAGCTGCAGTTCGCGGTCAGCAGCGTCTGTGGACTTCATAACATTAAGCGTTACTAACGTTGGTACGCCTTCACGCAGATCAGTCCCAGGAGTCTTTCCGGATTGATTTGATTCGCTAGCAATATCTATAACATCATCGGCAAGTTGAAACGCAACTCCGATTTTTTCACCAAATTTTGTAACAGTTTCAGTAATTTCTGTAGGTGCGCCAGAAACCATTCCACCATATCTTGCTGATGCAGCAATTAATGATCCAGTTTTATCTGCGACGACTTTTAAGTAATGTTCTAATGGATCTTGACCTGGGTTAGGTCCTTGAGTTTCCATAATCTGACCGATTACTAAGCGTTCAAAAGTGCGAGCCTGTAAACGAACTGCATCTGGACCAAGGTCTGCTAATAGATCAGATGATTTAGCAAAGAGAAAATCTCCGGTTAAAATTGCAATAGTGTTTCCCCAACGCATGTTTGCACTCTCAACACCGCGACGAAGTGGAGCTTCATCCATAACATCATCGTGATACAGGGTTGCTAGATGGGTAATTTCACACGCTACTGCTGCTGCGATTATTTCTTTTCGGGTTGGGTCGCCGTATTGCGAAGTAAGCAGGGTTAAAAGTGGACGCAGGCGCTTGCCGCCAGCAGCAACTAGGTGGTGGGCAGTCTCGTCAACAAATGGGTATTCACTGCGGGTATGGCTTCGAAGAAGTGATTCAACTTCTGCCATCTGTGCGACCAAGGTTGCTTCCAACTCTGGTGCCACATTTGGAATACCAAAAGAAGACATTAGCGAATGAATGTAGCAAGAGTGGAGATGAAGTTAAGGACTGGTGCTGGAAATACACCCAAGGCAATTGTTACGATCATTGAGAAAATAACCGTAACAGAAGTAAGTGATGATGGGATTACAACGCTTGTTCCATCTTCAACTGGATCAGTAAAGAACATCAAAACAATGACTCGGATATAAAAGAAGGCTGCAATAGCACTTGAAAGAACACCTGCGATGACAACGCTCTTTGCACCGCTTTCATAGGCGGCCGAAAAGATTGAAAACTTTCCAATGAAACCACTTGTCAGCGGAATGCCAGCAAATGATAGAAGGAATCCAGCAAATGCCGTTGCCACCCATGGTGAGCGCTTTCCTAAGCCTTTCCAACGGTTTAAATCAGTAACTTCACCGGCAGAGTCGCGAACCAATGTCACGATAGCAAAACCACCTACTGTTGTGATGCCATAGGCAAAGAGATAAAAGATTGAAGCTTCAAGTCCAGCCTTATTTAGTGCGATAACACCTGTGAGTAAAAAGCCAGCATGTGCAATAGATGAATACGCCAACATGCGCTTTACATCGCGTTGGGCAATTGCAACTAAGGAACCAAAAACCATTGTGATGATGGCAATGATTGTGAGCATTGGCGTCCATGACCATTGAGCATTGGCAAATGATGTGTAGTAAATACGAAGCATGGCTCCGAAAGCAGCAACCTTTGTAGCTGCTGCCATGAAAGCGGTGACTGGAGTAGGTGCGCCTTGATAGACATCTGGTGACCATGCATGGAATGGAACAGCGCCAACTTTAAATAGCAAGCCAACAGATAGAAATGCGATTCCGATGAGCAAGAAGACATCGTTGCCGCCGCTGCCAACTACTGCATCACGAATCCCAGCGAAGGTAATCGATGCTGAGTATCCATACAAGAAAGCTGCCCCAAATAAGAAAAATGCTGATGAAAAGGCACCTAATAGAAAGTACTTAAGTGCTGACTCTTGTGATGCTAAACGGCGGCGGCGTGAAAGCCCTGCCATCAAATAGAGCGGCAATGAAAGCATTTCAAGGGCTACAAATAAAGTTATTAAGTCATTAGAAACTGGGAATAAGAGCATGCCGGCAACAGCAAATAATGTTAACGGGTATACCTCAGTTACTTGATTACCGGTTTGCAGCGCATGACGTTCTTCTTCTGATCCTGGAAGTGATGCCGCTAATGCCGTGAACTGTTCGGTATCTGCAATTAGAAAAACTGAGATTATTGAAATAATTAGAATTGATGCTTGAAGCAAAACAGCAGGGCCATCGATAACAACTGATCCCATTGCAGCGCCTGTAGATTGTTCGTTACGGATTTTCCAGACCTGAACAAGGGCTAAAACAAGTGAACCAAGGGTTACGGACAATTGTGTGATTGGACGAAGTGCTTTAGACACAAATGCTTCAACTAGTACACCGATAAGTGCACCGCCAAGCAAAATAAGCATTGGTGACAAAAGTGTGTAATTAAGAACCGGTGCGCTGAATTCCATTATTTATCACCATTCGTTGGAGCTGGATCAGTAAAGCCCAATTGAGCAATGACATGTGCTGACGCTGGATTAATTACCTTGAGCAGAGGTGCGGGATAGAAACCAATGGCAATAATGATTGCAATGACCGGGGCAATCGCAATCTTTTCGCGAAGATTTAAATCACTTAAATTTTCGTTGCCCGCAGTTGTTGGCCCGTGCAAAGCTTTCTGCACTGGAATCAAGATGTACAAAGCCGCCAGTACGATTCCAAATGTTGCAATCACTGCATGCACTGGATAACGAGTAAATGTTCCAACAAGAACTAAGAATTCACTTACAAAGCTGGACATGCCTGGAAGAGCAAGTGAAGACATGCCTGCTAAAAAGAATGACCAAGCCATCACCGGAGTTACTCGCTGTAAGCCACCAAAGTCGGCAATTGTTGAAGATCCGCGACGAGAAATCATCCAGCCGCCGACTAAGAACAGCGCAGCCGTTGAGAAACCATGGTTAAACATGTACAAAGTGGCTCCGCTGTGACCCTGAGAGGTCATTGCGAAGATGCCCATAGTGATGAAGCCAAAGTGAGAAATAGAAGTAAATGCAATCAAACGCTTTAAGTCGCGCTGACCAATTGCCAGAAACGCACCGTAAACAATTGAAATGACGGCCAAGATCAAAATCATAGGGGTAAACGTTTTGCTGGCATCTGGGAACAAAGTTAAGCAATAGCGAATCATTCCAAACGTTCCAACTTTATCGAGCACACCAAGAAGCAATACTGATGTTCCGGGGGTTGCAGACTCTGCAGCATCTGGCAGCCACGTGTGCAGTGGCCACAATGGTGCCTTTATTGCAAATGCAATGAAGAAGCCAAGGAATAAGAAGTTCTGGGTTGTTGAACTCATCTGTAGTTGAGATAGCGCTTGGAGATCAAAAGTGTGTCCACCTTGATCCCCCGACATAACATAAAGCGCAATTATCGATGCCAACATCAATAATCCACCGAAGAGGCTATAGATCAAGAATTTAACTGCTGCTGCAGATCGTTGACCGCTTCCGTAACCACCAATAAGGAAGTAAACCGGGATCAACATTGCTTCAAAGATTACGTAGAACAAGAAGACGTCAGTTGCGGCGAATACGCCAATCATCATTGTTTCAAGAACAAGTATCAGGATGTAAAAAACTTTTACTGACCAACGGCCACCATGGGATTCATTCCAACCAGCCAAAACAACGATTGGCGCAAGGATTGTTGACATTAAAATCAACACAAGAGCTAGACCATCAATACCGACAGCAAAGTTAATTCCAAAAGTTGGAATCCAAGAATATTTCTCAACAAATTGCAGATCAACGTTATCGCGCTGAAAACTAACTGCCATTGCAATTGTTGCGGCAGCAACTATTAATGTCGTTGCCAGCGCTACTTGCTTAGTCAGCGTTTCTTTCGCCTTAGGTGTAGCCGCTACTGCAACTGATCCAAAAATTGGCAAAAGCATTAAAAGCGTTAATGAGTTCATTAGTTAGTCACCACCCAAATCGCTGCTATTAATAGGACCGCACCGACAAGAATGAGTGCGGCATAACTGCGCACAAAACCACTTTGAACTCCACGCAGAAGTGCGCCTGAACCCATCGCCATCTGACCAACTCCGCGCACTGCGCCATCAATGACGGCTTCATCAGTCTTAACCAAAACTTGAGTTAAGTGCTGACCTGGGCGCATAAATACCGCTTCGTTGAAACGATCTTGCATCAAATCTTGGCGAGCGATTTTGGTAAATACTGAAACATCCTCAGGAGCCACTGAAGCAACTTCTTGACGTGAATACTTCAAGAAGGCGATTGCAACACCAATAGCCACCATCATTAAAGCAAGACCTGACACAACAATTGGCTTAAGTAGCTCTGAATGTTCGCCATGTTCTTCAAATAAAGGTGCTAACCAATTAACTAGCGCATCTCCACGACTGAGCAAGAATCCTGAAGAAACAGAACCGATTGCAAGTACTGCCATTGGTAACCACATCAATAGTGGAGACTCGTGCGGATGCACTTCTTCATCCCAACGAGATTTACCTGTGAAAGTAAGAATCATGACGCGAGTCATATAAAAAGCCGTAATGCCTGCACCAAGAAGCGTGACAGATCCCAAGATAATTCCTTTGGTTCCACCAGAATTAAATGCAGTCTCAATGATCATGTCTTTTGAATAGAAACCTGCAAATGGTGGAACTCCAAGAATTGCTAAGTATCCGAGGCCAAATGTTGCAAAAGTAATTGGCATGAACTTACGAAGTGCCCCGTACTTGCGCATATTGACTTCATCGTTCATTCCATGCATAACTGAACCTGCACCTAGGAACATTCCAGCCTTAAAGAATCCATGAGTTAACAAGTGCATGATTGCAAATGCGTAACCAACTGGACCAAGACCAGCACCTAAAATCATGTAACCGATCTGAGACATCGTTGATGCAGCAAGTGCTTTCTTAATGTCATCTTTGGCTGTACCAATTAATGCGCCAAATAACAAAGTAATTGCGCCAACGATTACGACTAATAACTGCGCAGTAGGTGCGGCGTCAAAAATAAAACTTGAGCGAGTAATTAAGTAAACGCCGGCAGTAACCATGGTCGCTGCGTGAATCAGAGCCGAAACCGGGGTTGGACCAGCCATCGCATCGCCCAGCCATGCCTGTAACGGGAATTGGGCAGATTTACCCGTAGCGGCAACCAACAACATAATTCCTATAGCTGTTAACGCACCCGTTGATGTGTGGTGCACATGTTCTTTAATACCTTCAAAAGATACGGTTCCAACGCTTGCAAATGCGATCATGATTGCGAAAGACAAGCCCATGTCACCAATGCGGTTCATGACAAATGCTTTCTTAGATGCCGTTGCGTACGCAGGTTTCTGATTCCAGAAGCCAATGAGTAGGTATGAAGCAAGGCCCACGCCTTCCCAGCCCACATAGAGGTTGAGATAGCTATTGCCTAAAACCAAAAGAAGCATTGCTGCAATAAAAAGATTCAGGTAAGCAAAGAAGCGTCGACGATCGTGATCGTGTGACATGTAGGAAATTGAGTAGATATGAATCAAAGTCCCAACACCAGTAATAAGTAGAACAAAACAAATTGAAAGTTGGTCAAGTAAAAGTGCTGCATCTACCTTGAAAGTTCCAACTGAGATCCACTCAAAGAGTTTTTGAGTAACTGGGCGAGCTTGATTTGAGCGACCAAGCATTTGTGAGAGTTGATACAGGCCAACTACAAATGAAGATGCTGACATTAATGTGCCAAGAATGTGGCCCCACTTATCTGCGCGACGACCGGCAAGTATAAGAATGATTGCACCCAATAACGGAAGTGCAATTAAGTAAACCAGGCTGTTTGAAGTCGTCATGGCTATCGCTTCAACAAACTTGCATCATCAACAGATGCTGATCGACGTGAACGATAAATAGTCACAATAATTGCTAAGCCAACTACAACTTCACAAGCAGCAACTACCATCGTAAAGAAAGCAACGACTTGACCATTGAGATCACCATTAATTCTTGAAAAAGTTACAAAAGCTAAATTTGCTGCGTTAAGCATGAGCTCGATACACATAAAAACAACAATTGCGTTACGACGAACAACTACACCGACTGCGCCAATAGTGAAAAGAAGTACTGATAGATATAGATAATTAGCTGCATCCATTTACTTCTCCTCCCCCGCGCTCGTATCGATTTTTCCAAGTTCAAATGCTCCTGAATTAAGCATGTCGCCGCGTGCTTCAAGCGTTGCATTTACTGAATTCGCCGCAGGTGAACCATCTGGAAGTAAGGCAGGAACATCGACTGCATTGTGTCGAGCAAAAACGCCTGGGGCTGGAAGTCCAGCTGCATTTGCAAGTGAGATTCCGCGGAATCGCTCGGTTGAAAGTTCACGTTGTGTTGGACGAGTTTGAAGTCGTTGGTGATGCGCCAGAACCATCGCTCCAAGAGCCGCGGTAATAAGGAGTGCAGATACAACTTCGAATGGCCACACATATGTAGAGAAAAGAAGTTGGGCTATACCCTTAACGTTTCCATTTTCATTTGCGACCTGTAATCCAACTGCTGATCGACCCAAAGTAGCACGACTAAGTAGTGAAACCATCAATCCACCAAAACCAACTGCTGCAGTAATTGCAATTGGTCGAAGTCCTGTAATTGTTTCAGTTAATGAATCTGATGAATCAACACCCACCAACATAAGAATGAAGAGGAAGAGCATCATTACCGCGCCTGTATAGACAACAATCTGAACTATGCCAAGGAAAAGGGCATCTTGTGCGATATAGAAAATCGCAAGGTTAATCATTACCGAAGCCATCAAGATCGCTGAGTGAACCGCTTTCTTAACTAACAACATTCCAAAAGCAGCTGCAACTGTTAGCGGTGCAAGAATCCAAAACATTACGGCTTCCGGAGTCTGCGTCTGACCAACTGCAAGAGCTAATTCAATCATTTACTTCACATCCTGCGAAGGGTGAGATTGAGTCACATCGCCCTTGTAATAACTGCTGTCGTCCATATCTGGATACATAGGATGCGGCGGCATCAACATTCCTTGACGAAGCGGAGCCAATAAATCTTCCTTTTCAAAGATTAACTTGGTGCGTGAATCATCCGCTAATTCATATTCATTTGTCATAGTCAACGCACGTGTTGGGCAGGCTTCGATGCACAATCCACAAAAGACACAACGTAGATAATTAATTTGATAAACCTTGCCGTAACGCTCACCCGGAGACATTTGATTGCCTTCAGAGTTGTCAGCGCCTTCGACATATATTGCATCTGCAGGACATGCCCATGCACAGAGTTCGCAACCAATACATTTTTCTAAACCATCTGGGTGCCGGTTGAGTTGATGGCGACCGTGGAATCGCTCGGCAGTTGGCGCTTTTACTTCCGGATATTCAACTGTAAGTGTCTTTTTGAAAATCTTTGAAAAAGGAATCCAGAAGCCTTTGAGGTGTCCCAACAAGCCAACTGATTCACCGGTTTCAATCTGTGTGAAGGAAACATCATTAACTGAGATCTCATTCTTCTTAAGCGGTTCGAGTTGCTCAGACATGATCGCCTCCATTGCCAGCTTGTGAAACGTTGATAGTTGATACATTTATTGGGATGGTTGGAATAGCAAACGATGGAGATGTTGTTTCAACTTCAAGGGAATCGAGTTTCTTCTTTTTGGCATTTTCAAAGCCAAGATTTACTGCTAAAACTAGAAGAACTACAAAACTTGCAAAGCCAACTACTACAACTCGCGGTGCACCTTGTAGTGAAAGCGTACGAAGTGTTGCAACAACCAATATCCAAAGAATAGAAACTGGAATCAAAATCTTCCAACCAAACTGCATGAACTGGTCATAGCGAAGACGTGGCAATGTGCCGCGAAGCCAAACAAAGACAAAGAAGAAAACTAATACCTTGGAGAAGAACCAAATCCCCGTAAACCAGCCACCCAGCCATGATTCAGTGAAGCCAAGACCAGGTAATGCGTGGTAACCACCAAGGAACAAGGTTGTTGCAAGTGCTGACACCGCAATGATGTTGACGTATTCAGCTAAGAAGAAGAGTGCGAATTTAAGTGATGAATACTCAGTATGGAATCCACCTACGAGCTCGCCTTCAGCTTCAGCCAAGTCAAAGGGTGCTCGGTTAGTTTCGCCCACCATAGAAATTGCATAAATAGCAAAAGATGGGAATAAAACAACGCCATACCACCACGTTGATTGTGCGGCCACGATGTCAGATGTAGACATTGAACCTGCATAAATAAATACGGCTACAAGTGAAAGACCCATTGCAACTTCATAAGAAATTACTTGAGCACTTGAACGCAGTCCACCAAGTAGTGGGTAAGTAGATCCTGATGACCAACCAGCAAGAACGATTCCGTAAACTCCAACTGAGGCAATCGCTAATACATATAGCACGCCAACTGGGAGATCGGTCAACTGCATTGCAGTTGTGTGACCGAACAAAGAAACTTTGCCAGTTATTGGAATTACAGCAAAAGACATAAAACAAGTCGTAGCACTGATAATTGGTGCAATTACAAAGACTATTTTGTCCGCAGCCGCTGGAATTAAATCTTCTTTGAGGGCTAACTTCACGCCATCAGCAAGGGCTTGAATTAAACCAAATGGACCAACGCGGTTAGGTCCTGGACGTTCTTGCATGCGACCAACTAAGCGGCGTTCACCCCATACTGACATCAGCGTTAAGACAACGCAGAAAATGAAAACTAGTAAGGCTTTAATCGCAATGATTGCGCCAGAATCTGCGCCAATGAGCTCTGCTGTTGTCATGCTTTCACCACCGTCACTACTGCGCCATGTGCAACGCCTAGATTTACAAGTAATTGAGAACCTCGTGAGTTGCGTGGAGCCCACACGGCATCGTCATGAATATCTTCTACTAGTGCGCTCAGAGTTACCGAACCTAGCGAAGTTGAAATCTTTAATTGATCGCCATCAGAAACACCCATTGCTTGCGCACGTTTCGAGGAAATTACCGCCACAGTTTTGCGAGCAGTGCCGGCAAGATTTTCTTCACCTTGCTGCAAAGTTCCAAGATCAAGCAAACGACGCCATGACGTAAGGATGAATTGATCTCCACTTACTGCTGGTTGTGAAGCCGAAGCAACTTTGCTCATTGAAGCGCGCGCACCATCCCATTTGCCGATGGATGAAATCTCTTTAATTGCTGCAGTTACTGTTGCAAGATTTACTGATGTGCCCATCTCTTCGGCAATCATTGAAAGAATTCGAAGATCACTGCGATTGAGTGAATCATGAACTGCTGCATCAAATGATCGAGCGCGACCCTCCCAGTTTAAAAATGATCCGCTCTTTTCAGTTACTGCAGCAACGGGCAAAACTACATCTGCACGTTCTGTAACTGCGCTGCTTGCAATCTCTAAAGAAACTACAAATGCCTTATCTAAAGCAGCTAGTGCGGCTTGGCTGTTTTCACTATCTAAAGGATCGAGGCCGCCAACAAGTAATGCTCCGATTTCACCGGCGTTAACTGCTGCATAAATTTCATTAGTGTTCTTACCGACAGAAGTTGGTAATGCATCTGTGCTCCACAATGCTGCAATATCTACGCGTGCAGCTGCATCCGCAACTGGGCGACCGCCTGGCAATAAATTTCCGATTGCACCAGCCTCTAGCGCTCCGCGCTCTCCCGCACGGCGTGGAATCCATGCGATCTTTGCGCTACTTGAATCGGCAAGAGCTGCAACAGCACTTAATACTCCGGCACTTTCTGCTGCTCGCTCGCCTACCAAAATTACTGATTTTGAAGTTAATGATTGAGCCGCAATTGCTGCGCCTTCTTGTCCTGGTGCAACCTTTACAAACTCGCCTTTGAGTTTTTCAACTCCGATTGAAAGCTTGGTTGCAATTGCACTGACCTTAAGTGCACGCTTTCGTACTTGCTTATTCAAACGCAAGAAAACAATTGGAGATTCTTCTTCGGGTTCAAAGCCAACCAATAGAACGTGATCGGCGCGATCAATATCCAAGTACATAGTTGATGAACCAACAACTCGCGCTGCAAGGAATTCGCGCTCTTCATCGGATGAAACGCGTGAACGGAAATCAATATCGTTTGTACCAAGTGCCACTCGGGCAAACTTGCTATAACCATAAGCATCTTCATGTGTTGCGCGACCACCGACAAGAACTGCCGCCTTAGCTGCCTTCAGCCCCTTTGCTGCAGCGGCTAATGCCTCTGGCCAAGATGCTGCAACTAACTCTCCTGATGCGTTACGAACAAGTGGAGTTGTTAGACGATCAACAGATGTTACATATTTAAATGCCCAACGTCCCTTATCGCAGTTCCATTCTTCATTAACAGATGGGTCATCTCCTGCAAGGCGACGCAGAGTTTTTCCACGACGAACATCGGTCCGCATGTCGCACCCTGATGCGCAGTGCTCACAAGCAGAAGGAGTTGATACTAAATCGAAAGGTCGTGCACGGAATCGATATGCAGCTCCAGTTAATGCACCTACTGGGCAAATTTGAACAGTGTTCCCAGAAAAATATGATTCAAAAGGTTTGTTCTCATAAATTCCCACTTGCTGCAAAGCGCCACGTTCATTCAAAGTGATAAAAGGATCTGATGCAATTTGTTCGGAGAATCGAGTACAACGTGCGCACAATACGCAGCGTTCGCGGTCAAGTAATACCTGTGATGAAATATTGATTGGCTTCTGGAAAGTGCGCTTTACGCCTTCAAAACGAGTTTCTCCTTGACCATTGCTCATTGCCTGGTTTTGCAACGGGCATTCTCCGCCCTTGTCACACACTGGGCAATCAAGTGGGTGGTTAATAAGCAAGAGCTCCATTACTCCGCGCTGTGCTTTTTCTGCAACAGGTGAAGTTAATTGTGTTTTTAC
>WLIQ01000014.1 GCA_009726135.1 Actinomycetota bacterium
GCATTTCGTTCGTGAATCAGACGTAGGCCAATCAGAGTTAAATCTGGCTCATGATGGTCAATTGTTTCTGAAACACCAATAATCAACGGGGCTAAACCGCCTGTAGCGATAACTGTTGGCGCCGCTGAATAGCTTTCAAGAAGTTCGGCTGAAATTCGATCAACTAATCCATCTACTTGGCCCGCAAATCCAAAGATAGTTCCAGATTGCAGAGCTTCAACGGTGTTTTTACCAATAACATTTTTTGGGCGAACTAATTCAACTTTGCGTAACTGAGCAGCGCGAGCAGCAAGTGCATCAACTGAGATTTCGATTCCAGGTGCAAGTGCTCCACCTAAAAACTCCCCTTTAGGCGAGACAACGTCGAGATTAGTTGAAGTACCAAAATCAACGACAATTGCTGGGCCACCATAAAGTGTGTGTGCAGCAAGGGTATTAACGATGCGATCTGCGCCGATTTCTTTTGGATTATCGACTAGTAACGGAACACCAGTTTTGATTCCGGGTTCCACAATTGTCACACCAATATCTGAAAAATAATCATCAATCATCGAACGAAGTTCACGAAGGGTTGCAGGCACTGTTGAACACACTGATAATCCAGTGATTTCATATCCATCCACGAGTGAGCGATATTGAAGCCATAGTTCATCTGCAGTGCTTCGAGGATCGGTCTTAACACGCCATGAACGTACAAGTTCGGTGCCGTTGAAAACTCCAAGCACAGTATTTGTATTACCAACATCGATTGTAAGCAACATTTAGACTCCCATTTTCATATTGTCAATCAAGCGAACACCATCAATCCAGCCAGCGATAATCCCGCGCTTATTGCGAACATCATCAGTAGCAATTTCAAAAGTATCTTCATCAATAATCGTTGCGTAATCCTTTTTAAATCCGGCCTCAGTTGAAAGCGTTGTATCCATGACTTCTTGCGCAATCGCAATTGTTGGAGCTAGGCGCGCAGCTGCCAATGCACGGTGGATAACATTCGCACTTACACGGCCTTGTTCGGTTAGGCGCACATTGCGTGACGAAAGAGCAAGGCCATCAAATTCACGCACAGTGGGTACGCCAGTAATTTCCACCGAACTTTTCATGGCTTTGATAATTGCAAGCTGTTGAAAATCTTTCTCTCCGAATACGGCCATCTGTGGTTTAACGATTTCGAACAAGCGATTCACAACGGTTACAACACCATCAAAATGTTCCGGCCGTGCATGACCTTCAAACAGGCTACCTAACAATCCTGCGCTCAACTTCTTAATATCACCTGGATAAATCTCTTCATAATCAGGCATCCAAACTTCTGTAGCGCCAGCCAAAGTTGCTAATTGAATATCTCTTTCAGGGCTACGCGGATACTTTTCAAGATCATCTTTATTTTCAAATTGGAGCGGGTTAATAAAAATACTTACAACAACTTCTTTACTCATACTGCGAGCACGTTTAATCAACGCTTGGTGGCCTTTATGCAAGGCGCCCATAGTCGGCACTAATACAGTCATCGTGTGGCTCCAGTCCTTTCAGGTACCGGGCAAGATATGGCTAAGTTTAGGGTTACTTTGGCAATTGCTCCAAAAGCTCGGAAATTTTCCCATGCGTAATCAGTATTGCTTCAGGTTCAATCTCATGCCAAGGCTCTAGAACAAAGCCTCGCTCATGTGCTCGGGGATGTGGAAGTTGGAGCTCTTCACTAGCGCTGAGCAATGATCCATATTGAATGAGATCAAGATCAATAGTTCGTGGACCCCAATGTTCAATACGTTCGCGGCCCATTGATTTTTCGATTCCATGCAAAAGTGCAAGTAGATCAACTGCCGGCAAATCACTTTCAACAATGCACACAGCATTTAAGTAATCAGGTTGTTTGGGGCCGCCCACTGGAGCAGTTGAGTAATACGAAGACACTTCTAAAAACTCAGTGGCTTCTTTTAGTAAGGCAATAGCTAAATCCAAATTTTCTTTGGGTTCGCCAATATTTGCACCAAGGGCAATAACTGCTTTCATCGCGTGCGAGTAACCTGAACAGCGATATCTTTTAAAACCGCAGTGACTGGTGCTTGCGGTTTATGAACTGTCACAGAAACAGCAGATACTTTGATGTGTGCCTTAAGAATGCTCTCTGCGATTCGTCCAGCTAATTTTTCAATCAGATTTACGGGATCAGAAGTAATATGTGTGAAAACTAAATCCGTTATCTCCCCATAGTTCACTGTGTCTTCAATGAGATCGCTATGTGAAGCCGGTGCTAAATCAACAGTCAGCGCAACATCAACATAAAAATCCTGTCCATCGCGGCGTTCATGTTCAAATAATCCGTGATAGCCAAAACCATGTATCCCGGTTAGAAATATCTGATTGCTCATACTTTTAACGCATCCTTATGTGGCTTCACAGAATGAACTCTAACTCCCCAAATGCCAGAAGTAGATAGACGTTTGGTCAGCCGGATAGTTGCAGCTTCACGTTCATCTGGATTATCTCCCCCCAGAAATCGTTTGCGAGAAGCCCCGATTAATACTGGATAACCCATGGCCACAAATTGATCGATGGAATCGATGATGTCCCAGTTGTGTTGGGCATCTTTAGCAAAACCAAGACCTGGATCAATATTTATTTTGTCCTCGGTAATTCCAGCATCCAAGGCAGCACTAATACGTTCTTGAAGTTCAGAAATCACATCCTTAACGACATCGTCATAAACGGCTAAAGAGTTCATATCTTTTGAATGTCCACGCCAGTGCATTGCAATGTATGAAACCTGCAACTCTGCTGCGGTAGTTAACATCTTTGGATCAGCTAATCCCCCACTGACATCATTAATTATCTGCGCGCCAGCTTCAATCGCAGCTCTAGCCGTGCTTGCGCGCATGGTGTCGATACTTATGCGCACGCCGCTTTTAGCTAACTCTTTAATGACTGGAATTACACGATCAAACTCTTCTGCTTCAGATACACGTTCGGCACCAGGTTTAGTTGATTCGCCGCCGATATCAATAATGTCCACACCCTCTTCCAACATTTCATGCGCGCGATGAACTGCTGCTTCAAAATCATTGTGACGTCCACCATCGGCAAATGAATCAGGTGTTACATTCAAAATTCCCATGACAATCATGGTGGTTACCGATTTGTAATTAAGCTAATCGCTTCAGCACGTGTAACAGTATTTTGTAGAACCCCACGTACTGCACTTGTTGTTGTGCGAGCATGAGATTTTTTAACTCCACGCATCGACATACATAGGTGTTCGCAGTCAATAATGACTATTACACCCAGTGGATTCAAAATATTAACCATCGCATCAGCAATTTGAGTTGTTAAGCGCTCTTGCACTTGTGGCCGGCGTGAATACATATCAACTAAACGAGCGATTTTTGAAAGTCCAGTAATTTTCCCGCTAGGGATATAGCCAACATGTGCCACGCCATGGAATGGCGTTAAGTGGTGTTCGCAATGCGAAAAGATTTCAATATCGCGCACAATAACTAGCTCTTCATGGCCAATATCAAAAGTAGTTGTTAATACTTCTTCGGGTGATTGCCACAAACCTTCGAAATTTTCTTTCATTGCACGTGCAACACGTGCTGGAGTTTCCTTAAGCCCTTCGCGATCTGGATCTTCGCCAAGGGCTAATAAAAGTTCACGGACGGCTTTCTCGGCGCGCTCTTGGTCATAAGGACTAGAAGCTCGACCATCAGTTACTGAAACTTTACTTATCGCCACTTGTTGCCTTCTTCCGGCGAGTTGGTTTTTTAACTTCTTCGACAACTTCTACAACGCGCTCTGGAACATCAACAGGAGGTTGTTCTGAAGGAATTCTCGTTGGTGAACCTGTCCAAGCTGGACGTGGTGTAACAGCGCGCACTTTCTTAAAGATTAATTCGATCTCTTCCTTATTGAGTGTTTCTTTCTCAAGAAGGACAATTACCATTTCATCGAGAATCTTGCGGTTTGCTACCAAGATATCGAAGGCTTCTTGATGCGCATTTTCAATAAGAGTCCGAATCTCACGGTCAACAACTGCCGCGATATTTTCTGAGTAATCACGTTGATGTCCGTAGTCGCGTCCTAAGAACGGTTCTGAACTTGAGCCGCCTAATTTGATTGCACCAATTGCTTCAGTCATTCCGTATTGAGTAACCATCGCGCGAGCAAGAGCGGTTGCTTTTTCAATATCGTTAGATGCGCCAGTTGATGGATCATGGAAGATTAACTCTTCGGCAGCTCGCCCACCTAGTGAATACGCTAATTGATCTAGCAATTCGTTTCGAGTAGTTGAGTACTTATCTTCATCGGGTAAAACCATTGTGTAACCAAGGGCTCGACCACGAGGCATAATTGTAATTTTGTGAACTGGATCTGTATGTGGCAATGCGTGCGCCACAAGCGCATGTCCTGCTTCGTGATAAGCCGTTACGCGGCGTTCAGAATCACTCATGATTCTTGATTTACGCTGCGGGCCTGCCATTACGCGATCAATTGATTCATCTAACTCTTTATTACCAATTGTTTTCTTTTCTTCACGTGCAGTCAGCAACGCGGCTTCGTTCAAGACGTTAGCCAGATCTGCGCCAGTAAATCCTGGAGTACGTCGTGCATAGTCAAGTAATTTCACGTCATCTGCAAGTGGTTTGTTCTTTGCATGCACAGCAAGAATTGCTTCACGGCCCTTGAGATCTGGACGGTCAACTGCAATCTGACGATCAAAACGTCCAGGTCGCAATAATGCTGGGTCTAGAACATCTGGTCGGTTTGTGGCAGCAATCAAAATCACTTTTGTGTTTTCCTCAAAACCATCCATCTCAACCAACAACTGGTTAAGCGTTTGTTCGCGTTCATCATGTCCGCCACCCATACCGGCACCACGTTGGCGACCAACCGCATCAATCTCATCAACAAAGACAATTGCCGGTGCATTCTCTTTTGCCTGATTGAAAAGATCACGAACACGTGCAGCACCAACGCCGACAAACATTTCTACGAAATCAGAACCAGAGATTGAGTAAAACGGAACGTTTGCTTCACCAGCAACTGCGCGCGCAAGAAGAGTCTTACCTGTTCCTGGAGGACCAAATAGCAATACACCCTTTGGAATCTTTGCACCTAGCACTCCGTACTTATCTGGGTTGGCAAGGAAATCTTTAATTTCATCAAGTTCCGCGATTGCTTCATCGGCGCCGGCAACATCTTTAAACGTTGTCTTTGGAACATCATTACTCTGAAGTTTTGCGCGTGAGCGCCCAAATTGAAATACCTTGTTTCCGCCCTGGGCTTGACCCATCATCCAGAAGAAAAGGAAGCCAATAAGTAAAAACGGCACAATCGACATCAAGAATGAAACTAACAATGACTGTGACGGAACACGTACATTCCATCCATTTGATGGTGGATTGCCAGTTAAAGCATCAACCAGGGTTGGTTCTTGGCGGGCAACGTAAGATGCCTCAACTTTTGTTGCACCCTTAATTGTTGAACCTGATTTTAAAATTAATCTTATTTTTTGATCTTTATCAACTATCTCAGCTGATTCAACTTTCGACTGCGCAATTGCATCTAGAGCTTGAGATGTTTCTATCTGTGTATAACGATTTCCTGCCGCGCTGATCTGACCAAAAATTGAAACCGCAAAGATTGCAACAAGAATCCAAAAAAGTGGTCCCCGAAGGATTCGACTAGAACGAGTTGTTGGCTTCTTAGATGGTGATTTGCCAGAAAAACTCTTCTTGATTGGGTTTGTTTTCTTTGGTTTCTTAACTTCAGTCATAGCTCAGATTTCTCGATTCGTTGGGGAATTAATTCTTATGAATACATGTGCTTGGCAAGCACAGCAATAAATGGAAGGTTGCGGTATTTTTCATCGAAATCAAGCCCGTAACCAATAACGAAATCACTAGGAATTTCAAAGCCAACATATTTAACATCTACATGCACCTTGGCAGCTTCTGGTTTACGAAGGATTGAAAGAATTTCAACACTTCCAACACCGCGTGATTCAAGATTTGATTTAAGCCAGGAAAGTGTTAAACCTGAGTCAACAATATCTTCGACAATCAAAACATTGCGACCGGTAATGTCGCGATCTAAATCTTTGAGGATACGTACAACACCACTTGATTTAGTGCCAGAACCGTAAGAAGAAACGGCCATCCAATCCATTTCAACGTGGCGTTGCAATGCTCGTGAAAGATCAGCAACTGCCATTACTGCACCTTTTAGCACGCCGATAAGAAGAAGATCTTGCCCTTCGTAATCTTTATCAATCTGCGCAGCCATTTCTTTGATGCGCGCTTGCAAAGCTTCCTCGGTGACAATGACACGTTCGATATCGCCTGCGACTGCTGCTAAATCCACGGTGCTCCTTATAGTTGGTGACGTAAGAGCGAAAGTCTGCCCGAAAATCGCTCAACCTTCACACCACCGGGCAAATGAGCGGGACCTTGGCCATTCCACGCACAAATTAAGGCCTCAACAGCCCCGACATGCTCGGCTGTGAGCGATCCTGAGGGGGCGCCAGAGATATAGATAGCCCGGCGAATAATTCGAGACCGAATAGCTTTAGGCAAGCCCTGTAAGTATGTGCAATCCAAATCGTGGAGATCTAAACCTAAAATCTCTTGCTCGGCCCATTGATCAAGTGCATCGGCATCATCGCGAAGAATCTGTGCACTTCGTACTAAAGCATCAGAAATTCCGGGGCCAATTGTTTCTTCTAAAACTGGAAGGGCCTGGGTACGAACTCGTACTCGTGCAAATTGTGAATCTTTATTGTGTGGATCATTCCAGGGTGTTAATCCAATTTCAGCACATGCTTGTTCGGTCTGCTCGCGGGTGATTGTGAGAAATGGTCGAATATATTTTCCATTTACTTCTGCCATACCTGAAAGTGAACGAGTGCCCGACCCCCGAGAGAGTCCTAACAAAACGGTTTCGGCTTGGTCGTTGTGTGTATGCCCTAAAAAGATTGCAACTGAATTTAATCTATCGAAGGCTTCATAACGTGCTCTGCGTGCAGAAGACTCTAAACCATCAGTAATTTCAACTGCAATTTTTTCAATTGTGCATTCAATACCTAAGGTTTTCATCTGTTCAACAACAGTTGCAGCTTGATCATTGGATTTATCTTGAAGTTGGTGATCGATTGTTACTGCTGATAACTGCAGAGCAAGCTTTTTGACTTCCATTGAAACTGCATAAGCAAGTGCAAGTGAATCTGCGCCACCTGAAACCGCAACAACAATGCGATCACCGGCCTCCATTTTTTCCAGGAATGGTCGCACTGCACTGCGAATAGCTGGCAGTTGTGAACTCATGAGCTAAGACTAGACCCGACCACCAAATGGCATTAAGCCTTTAATACTGTAAATACTGGAGAACAAGAGCCCCTTAGGCGTGGAGTTGGCTTCCCACATCATTCCGTTTCCAGCATAAATCGTGATGTGGTGAATTGTGGAAATCGTTCCCTTATATGAATAGAACAAGAGATCGCCAGGCACTAACTCATTGAGTGAAACATGCTTGGTATAACCCGAATACAAAGCTGAGTTTAAGCGATCCCAATCAGGCCACTTGAGTCCAGCTGATTTATATGCGGCATAAACTAAACCAGAGCAGTCAAAAGTATTTGGGCCCTGAGATCCCCATACATATCTCTTTCGTGCAAGAACTTGGGCCTTAGCGTATGCAACAGCTTTATCACGCTGGGCTTGTGTCGTTCTAATCGTTGATCGGCCCTTGAAACCAATGTCTGGCCATACATTTTTTTGGCCTGGAGTTATATCTGCTTGATTTGCTTGCGATTCTTCGAGCAATGCCAATTGTCGTTGCTGTTCTAGGGTCGTGCGAACTTTTCGAGCGCTCAATAATTCTTTCATTAATGCATCTTGCACCTTTTGTAGTTTTGCGACTTCTTTAGCCTGTTCAGCTTTTGCATCATCGGCAACCTTTTTAGCTGCAGCAACTTTTTCTGTAGCTTTTTGTTGTGCAATTTTTGCTTCATCGGCAGCTTTTTTTGCAGCTCGTGCAACGACTTCTGCTGCTTTAAATCGTTCAAGTGCAATTGAGTTTTTAACTCCTAAAGTACTTAATGTACTAAGTTGATCAATCAAATCTTGTGGTCCATTAGAACTTAGTAAAGGTTCAATGTCAGTCATGCTTCCACCCATAATGTATGCATTTGCAGCAAGGCGTCCAATAACGCGACGCGCCTCTAGGACGGCGGCTGCAGTTTCTGCTGCATATTTTGCTGCAGCTTGAGCGGCCGCGGCTGCAATAGCCAACTCTTTTTGGGCCTTTACATAAAGGGTAGTTGCCGCGTTTGCCTTTGCGGTTAAAGATCTAAGGGTTTGATTAGCAGCTGCTAACTTTGCTGCTTGAGCATCTGCAGCCTTTTTCTTTGCAGCTTCAACTTTCTTGGCCGCTTCAATTTCTGCAAGGGTTGGTTTTGGGGTCTTTGCTAGAGCCGGCGCTGTTGTGAGCGTCAGACCTAGAACTAGAGCGAGTGAAATCGCTCGATATTTTTTCAAGTTAAGACCTCCGGGGGAAGGCCTTAAGAATAAATGGCAAACCTTAGAAAACTATGGGTTTAACTGCTGGTGTCTTTAATTAGCTACATCACGGCGAACAAATAGGAATGATGCAATCGTTGCCCCAATGGCGACATAAATTCCACCTACAAGAAGCGCGTGTGAATAATCAATTCCCGCCGAACGTCCTGTTGAACCTCCGCCAGAAGCAATGGCATTGAGTTGGGCACCAGGCAACCATTGTTCCCATGAATTCTTTACTGCAATTAATAGATTCTCAACAATTAGCAGCCATAAAACGCCGAATGAAATAGCACTGATTGGAGAACGAAGTAACAAGCCAAGAACCATTCCAATAGTTCCAAACCCAATCACAGAGACAACTACGTTGATAAAAGTAGTGAATATTGCATGCCGGCCGTCGACACCAAACCAAAGATCAGTAGTAACTTTGGCACCTGGTGCAAGAATTACTGAGGCACCAATACTTACGATTGCAGACAACACAATCATTAATAATGCGAATAACTTCATTGCAATTAATTTTCCTAGCAAAATTCGTAGACGACCAGGTTGGCGAACTAATAAGTTACGTAGGGTTCCATAGGTATATTCCTGCGCAGTTTGTGCGGCAAATACACAAAGCGCAATGATTCCCAAGAATCCGCCGACACTGCTAAATCCTTGAACGCCACCAGTTGCAAGACTTAGAACTTCACGACCAACTGTGCGACCACGATCTGAGTTACCTTGCGGAGAGTCAATGAGTAAGAAAAGTAGTGAAGAAAAAAGAGCACTGAAGAAGACGACTGCTCCCATTGTTCCAAAAAACAAAGTTGGGCGGCGAAGTTTACGAAGTTCGGCAAAAGCTACATTCCACATTATTTGTCACCTGTCATTTCAAAGAAAGTCTCTTCAAGGTTGGGTAGCTGCGGAGTCAACTGGGACAGGGTAATTCCGGCATCAAAGGCTGCACGATTAAATTCAACTGCCCAATCCGCCGGACCTTGGATATGAACTGCGCCATCGCGAATAACACCGTGATGGCCAGCTTGTTCTGCGATTGCTAGCAGTCTAATTAAATCGCTCTCATTAACACTTTTAGCAATAATTACTGGTTGCTGTGCCAACATTAAATCAGTCATTTTTCCAGTAAATACAACTTCACCTTTGCGAAGCATTACTAAATAATCACTAATTAATTCGAGTTCAGAAAGTAAGTGTGAAGAGACAAAAACCGAAGTGCCCCCATTTGCGAGAGACCTCAGCAGCGCACGAACTTCTTGGATGCCTTCTGGGTCAAGTCCATTAGTCGGCTCATCTAGCATTAACAATTTTGGGTTCGGCAACAAGGCTGCAGCGATACCTAAACGCTGCTTCATTCCAAGTGAGTAAGTTTTAAACTTTGATTTTCCGCGATCGCCTAGCCCAACTTGTTCTAATAAACCTTGGACTCGGTCAGTAGAAAATCCACCGAGAGTTGCTAAAACATTGAGGTTTTCTTTTCCGCTTAACGCCGGATAAAAAGCTGGACCTTCAATCATGGCGCCTACGCGTGGCAAATACTTCTCTGGGTGCTTAATGGATTCGCCCAAGATTTCACCTGTGCCACCTGTTGGCGATATGAGCCCTAACAACATTCGCATTGTTGTAGTTTTGCCCGATCCATTTGGTCCGACAAAGCCACATATAGTTCCAAGCGGGACTTCAAAAGTGGCGTGTGAGACCGCAACTTGATCCCCATACTTCTTACTTAAATCTGTTACTGATATCGCCGTATTGGACATGAGCCAATCCTTCCATAGTTGTCTGAGAGCGTGATGTGAATCCGGTCAACTTGAGGAAACTAAGCGTTGAGTTGAGCAGCAACAAGCACGACTGATAACAAACTTAAATAAGTGATAGACCATTGAAAAATCTTTGCAGCAGTTTTGCCATACGTATCGGAACCCTCTTTAAGTGCAAATAACTCGCGGGCAAATACAAGTCCTAGCAGAACGGTTACAACCATTGACCAAGGTGGCAGTTGGGCAGAGTTAATTAACCAGATCGAACACGCAATCATCATGATCGTGTGAAACCACATCTCTTTATGGACACGGGCTTTGGTTGCAACAACTGGCAGCATTGGAATCCCTGCAGCTGAATAATCATCTTTGTACTTAATTGCTAACGCCCAGAAATGTGGTGGAGTCCAAAAGAAGATAACCATAAAAAATGCCACTGCAGTCATTGAAAGTGAATTAGTCACCGCAGCCCAGCCAATTAATACCGGCATACAGCCAGCAGCGCCGCCCCAAACAATATTCTGTGACGTTCTACGCTTTAATGCCATTGTATAAACAAGTACATAAAAGGCAATCGCAATTAAAGCCAATAAAGTTGCAATAGGTGTTGTTAAAAACCAGAAAAGAACTAATGAGATTGCGCCAATTACTGTCGCAAAAATTGCTGCATTTGTCTTACTAACAACTCCAGTAACAATAGGTCGCTTTGAAGTTCGAGCCATTAACTTATCAATATCACTTTCAATAACCATATTGAAAGCGTTGGCACTGCCGGCAGATAAAGTCCCAGCAAATATAGTTGCGGCCACCAGGGAAAATGAAGGGAAGCCTTTTGCCGCCAAGACCATCGCGGGTAAAGTCGAAACCAGTAGGAGTTCGACTACGCGAAGCTTCATCAGATCTAGATAGCCCCGGATGGTTATGCTCACCCCGTAAGATTACTCAGGAATTCATGCGCTATTCTCCAATTTGTCTCAGGCCATTCCCAGTCACAAAGGTTAGTTTTTGCTCAACGAAAGGAACGCCCAATGTCACCAGATCAGAAGCCTGAATGGTTCCAAATTACCGAATCCGATAGCACTGCATCAACCAGCAAGATTTCTAAAGGTCTTCCAATTATGGCAATCCTTGCATTTGCGACGATTATTGGAATTGGTGCTGTTGTTGCGCAAACACAGGATGAAGTTCCGGCCAATGCAACTGAAACTGTTACTCCTGCCGTTAATTCAAATCAAAACACTGTTTCTTCAGAAGCAACCGCACCTTCTACACAAGTTTCGGCAACAAAAGATTCAGGTGCATCATTGAGTTCAATGACTCCAGCAAAGGGATCTCAGAATTCAGAAAATGTTGTTCCACCTACATCAATTACAAATTCATCAGTATCGCCCAAGGCGCCATCAACACCAGGAGTTGCTAATCCCCTAGGGAAAAAACCTTCAGGTGGTGGCGACGATGAAGACGAAGACGAAGAAGAAGACGAAGACGAAGAAGACGACGACTAATTAGGAAGTTGCTGGCAGCGCTGACATCTCCGAAGGAATATTCGGTGCCGCAACTCTGCCCAATAATCTATCAATAGCAGCACGCGCCTTCTTCCCAGCTGTAACTCCGCGAGAAATCTGGTCTGCCAACGTTACGAAGACATATTCTCGTCCAGTCGATTCAACATAACCTGCCAAAGTTATGGTTCCATTTAAAGATCCAGTTTTTGCACGAACTAATCCGACTGCCTTTGGTGCCGTTTTTATAAAACGTGTCCGTAAAGTTCCAGAGACTCCACCAACAGGAAGTGCTTCGTAGAGAAATGCGTATTTTGGATCTTTGTGAAGTTGATAAAGAAGTTGACCCATCATGGTTGCAGTAATCCGATTTTCTCGCGATAACCCACTTGCATCTATTGCCACTAATTTACTGGAATCAATTCCATGTTCCACAAGTAATTCGGTAAAAACTTGTGCAGTACCTTTGTCATCGAATGAATACCCTGCAGCACGGGCGGATAGTCGGCCTAATCTCTCGGCCAGATTATTTTCACTCCATAGCAGCGTGTATCTCAATATCTCGGAAATCTTTGGTGACTGATCACCAACTATAAAGTCGCCGGCATTTAGCATCGATTCTTCACTAGTTACTGCCTTAAAACTTGGATAAAAGCCACGTTGTGACCAAAACGCTTTAAGGTTTGCGATATCTTGCGAAAATAAATCTGAATACAACACCGTAAAGCCCTTTAGTGAACCCGGACTACTCTTTTTGGCGGCTTTCAAAGCGTTAAACCCCAAGTATGGCAAGGACGTGCGGTCCATTTTATTTGCCACGTTATCGTTCAAGCTTATCCATGGGTCGAAACTACCTTGAATTACTAAAGTTTTTTCCTCTAACCCCAATGAAATATTTGTTGGTAAACGTGATTGCAAATCTAGATATTTGATTGCAACTGCCCCGGAAAAGATTTTCATTACTGATGCGGGTCTACGCTGTGAAAAAGCGTTCCTTCCATAAATAACTCCACCGCTAGCTCCGTCAATTAAAATCATTGCTGGATTTGCGAGAAGTGGGTTATCTAAGAACTCTTCAAAAACTGCCGGGATAGAAGCTGGGGACAACACTGCATTTGCAGGAACTACGGAAATTGATGTAGCTAATGCAAAAACAACTATTGATATACGCGTTCGCATCAACATGTCAGTGCCAAAGTGAGGCAATAAGGACATTCGTGGTCGTCAGGCCAATCAATAGAAGCCAAGTGTTTTTAGCCAAAACTGGCTTCTTCACATTTGCATAACCGATTACAAGAATGATGATGAGAATTAATAACTTAATGCCCACTTTTATGTGGTTGAGCATTTCATCTGGATGCACAGTTCCCCACATACCCACCATTGCTAGGCCAGCGATGAGAGCCGCTAGTCCTGCATGCAAAATTCCTGGATTGAATTTGCGTGGATTCTTATTCCATTGGCGTAGCAACAAAGACAATATTGCGATCACGCAAAGGATATGGACTAGGTATAGGACTGTATTGATAGATGACATGCATTCAGTTTAGAGTGCCTCTATGTCTTCTCCAACTACCCCAGCCTCTATCGGACCCGGTGAATTTTTCCCAGTTGTTGGTGTTGGGCCTCATGAAAAACCTTGGCCAGAAGGCCCTCAATATGAGACTGAACTATTGCTCAATGGGGATCGCAGAAATGTCCTAGATCACTACCGGTATTGGAGCGTTGAAGCAATCGTTGCGGATTTAGATTCAAAGCGACACAAACTTCAAATAGCAATTGAAAATTGGCAACATGATTTAAATATCGGTTCAATTGTTAGAACCGCCAATGCATTTAACGTTTCAGGTGTTCACATAGTTGGAAAACGCGACTGGAACAAGCGGGGGGCAATGGTGACTGACAGATACCTCACTGTTCATCATCACCCGACAGTGGAAGATTTTGCAATTTGGTGTAAAGAAAATGAATTACCTATTATCGGAATAGATAATGTCCCTGGATCAAAACAGTTGGAGTCAGCGCAACTTCCTGAAAAGTGTGTCCTATTGTTTGGTCAAGAAGGTGCGGGAATGTCCGATGAAGGAATTGCGGTGTGCGAGGTGTTGTATGAAATCAATCAATACGGCTCAACGCGATCTATGAACGCATCGGCTGCTGGAGCAATTGCCATGTACCACTGGGCTTTGCAGCACTTGCCACAGTGAAGAAAATTTGGCTAACACGTAATTTAATTCTTCTTACTCTCGTTTCATTGGCTCAAGATGCCGCAAGTGAACTTCTTTATCCATTGCTGCCAATTTTATTAACTGGTGTTATTGGAGCAGCCCCTCTGGCTCTGGGGCTTATTGAAGGCTGCGCCGAAGCTGCTGCAGGCTTTACAAAATTGATGAGTGGTAAATCAAGTGATCGTTTGGGGCGCAAACCCTTTGTTATCTCTGGTTATTCACTTGCCGGTGTTGGTAAGGCCTTGGTGGTTGTTGCAACTTCTTGGCCACTAGTTTTTCTTGGTCGTGTTACCGACCGCATTGGTAAAGGAATGCGCAGCGCCCCACGTGATGCACTCATCTCCGATTCAGTTGATAAAGCCCATCTCGGTAAGGCTTTTGGCTTTCATCGTACTGGTGACAATATTGGCGCAGTCATAGGACCTGGTATTGCTCTGATCGGTTTAGCAATGCTCAATGGAGATGTTCGTGCAGTTGCTAAGTGGGCACTAATTCCAGCAATTATTTCTGGACTACTAACTTTATTTGTAAAAGAAAACTTTGTTAAGCCTACAAAGCCAGAAGTAAAAGTTAAGAAGGATAAAACTCCATTACCTGCCCCGCTAAAGAAAGCAATTACGGTCCTGGTTCTAATCCAACTAACTAATATCCCTGATGTTCTCTTGCTCCTTCGCCTTCATGACATTGGATTTTCAACTAATGGAGTTGTTCTCTCATACATGCTCTTTAGCGGTGTAACTGTTTTAGCTGCTTTTCCTGGTGGAGCAATTGCAGATAAGTTTTCACCGCGAATTGTTTATGCTGCTGGTTTGGTCGCATTTGCCGCCGCGTATGCAACGTTAGGATCGACTCAAAATCACACGGTTGCTTTAATCGCTCTAGCTCTCTACGGATTTTTTCCTGCATTAACTGATGGTGTTGGTAAAGCGTGGATTGCCGGAATAAGCCAAGCCGACCACCGTGGGCGTGCACAAGGTGTGTACCAAGCTTCAATGAACTTTGCAGTGCTCGGTGCAGGAATTTGGGGCGGTGCAATGTGGAGAAAAGGTGCTACTCAATGGCCACTCATTATTGCTGCGTGCGGCGCCTTAATCGGAGCCTTTGTCTTATTGATTACTTACGCTTCAGATTCATCCTCTAAAGCATCTTGAACAGCTTTTAAACGACGTTCAATCTCATCTGCTTCATCATTTCGACCTTGCATACGAATTATCTTTGCGATTCGAGTTTCAACATCAACAATAAATTCAAAATCTTTGGGTTCATCTTCACTCACAATAGAAAGAACTTGCTCCAGCGTGCCAAGGGCATCATCGAATTTCTCAAGCAAGATTTGGGCTTTGCCATATTCAAATTGAGCAAATGTTTCGCGGCGGTGATCATGACCAGTTTCAAAGACATCCATGGCTTTGCGCGCAGTTTCTAGGGCTAATTCGCCTTCGCCAAGTTCAATCAAGCATGAAGCGATTTTTTGATCGCATCGTGCAACATGAATAACTTCTTTATTTCGCTTAAATAGGGCGCGTGCCTCTTTGAACGAATCAATTGCTTTTTGAAAGTTCTTTAGCTCTCGCTCAGCACATCCAATTAAGTGCAGATCATTTGCTGCGCCAATTTCATTTCCATCAACTAAGTGCTCTTGTGCACATTCATTCATGGTGCTGACAACTTTTTCGTATTGCTTTGATGTGTACCACCACTCGCCAAGCGTGCATGCAAGTTCAAGGGCAATCGGAGATTTATTCTCGCGCAAGATTTCAACTGCCTTGCTCATCGCAGTTGCAGCTTCATCCATACGCTTTAACTGATTTAAGTTGTACCCGATTGCTGAATACGCCTGTGCTAAACCTTCACTTGGTGCGCTATCCCCTAGTGTTGAATAGATATCGCGCGCAGTTTCGGCAAGAGCTAAAGCCTCGTCGTACTGCCCGCGTGCATAAATTCTGGCACTTAATTCGTAATACGTGCTGGCACGTTCTTCGCCATCTACTTCAGGAATACGATCCCAAAGCATCTCTTCGGTGATGATTTCTTCCATGTCGTCATCTTCACTCACGAGCCAGACTCTATATGTAAGGAGTTAACTTCGAGTGGGAATATCGATGAACGCGGGGCGCCAATTGCCAATCTTTTTTCGACCTGCCTGCTTCACGATGGCGGCGGTTACAAGTCGGATTTGTTGCATGCTTGTTGCATCAAATGAATGGCCCCACGGACAGCGATTAGCCATGGCACAGACCCACGCATTAGTGCCCAGATTGAGCACGCCAGCAGCGCTAGAGGCCGCGTAGTACGTACTCATAGCAACAAAGCCTTTCTCAGTTGGGCTGATGCTTGCTCGCGCTAAAATCTCTACACCAGGGCCTTTAGTGCCCATCGCAGTGTCGGCTTCATAGCCATAAATACCTTTAATTACTGCCGCTTTACCTAAAACGTTAAAGGGCCATTTGGAATCTGCTTGTACTTCCAAATCTTTCTTAATTCCTAGCGCAAAAAACTGGGATCCCATGAAGTTTGATTCCGGTTGATTGATATCACGATATGGAATTCTGTTATTCATTACTCGGCCATCAAGATCAGTTTTAGCGTAGGCAGTATTACCACCGAAAATTAAAAGATTTGTTCCCTGTTGGATTTCTTTTTCAATCACATCACGCATTGATTGAGTCCAAAATTCACTGTGTCCCCCAAGCACGATTGAAGCCGTGTCAATCTCTGGTGCTTTATCTAAATCAATATCTGTTAAGTAATTAATATCCAGCCCCAACTGTTCAAACATTTGAATAAGAGGTTCTTCCATGTATCTGAACTGCCCTGCGCCATCACCATCATAAGGTCGATCAAATGAAACAGTGTTGGCTTTGGTCTCGCGCTTACCGTCGGCACCTTTATAAAGTGAAGCACCACCCCACTGGTTATATGCCTGCCAAGTTAGGACTGATGAAATAAAAGTTATTTCACTCTTTGAAGATCCTCCAATTAATAGTGGGACAAAAGTTGAAGTTTTTCCAGGAGATTTTAATTTCACTAAATATTGACCTGGTGGAGTTGATTGTGTGGCAGTAATTCTCTTTGTAGATTTAATTGTTTGAACCAGGCGAGCGCCAGCACCGTTGTAGTAACCAATTCGATACAACGCAATATCTGCTGATTTGGCTCCGATAATCTTTAATGTTGTACTTTGCCCACAGCCAATACTTGTCTGATCAAAATATCCTTCAATGCGTTGGGCCTCTTTGCGCCGTGAAAAATCTGCACTAAAACGTAATGGGACATCGCTATCCCACCCTTTACTTCCAGCTTTTGAATTCTCAGTCTTTACCCAACCCTCTTGCCACCCGCATTGTGTGGCCGGGGCCGTTATAGGTGTCATCCCACCTATAACGAGGGCACAGACCAGCGCGAGCTTCATCTGCCAACCTTAAACTCCTTTCAAATGGACAGCCCTTTGAGCGTGACTTACCATTTGTACTTGCAAACCATTCGCATCTAGGGAGCCACAATGAACGTAGTAGTGAAGCAGGTTGAGCGTACGCCGCTTCGCCAGATGCTTACTCGCGATGAGTGGCGGCGTATGGGTGCAATGTTTGGCTTCATTCTTTTTCTGCACTTAGCTGGTGCGCTTTTAATGTGGAAAGCCACTACTGGTAAATACGAGTTAAGTGATGGATCCCTTTTCGGTTGGGGAACTGCCGCACTTGCTTACACTCTAGGTATGCGTCATGCATTTGATGCTGACCACATTAGTGCCATTGATAATACGACTCGTAAATTGATGTCTGAAGGCAAGCGACCACTTGCTGTCGGTTTCTTTTTCTCACTAGGTCACTCATCAGTTGTGGCTTTTCTTGCGATTTTGCTTAACTTTGGAATTAAGGCGCTTGGATCTCAGCTCAAAGATGATAATTCGCAACTTCACCACTACACAGGACTTGTTGGCACAACTGTCAGTGGAGTTTTCTTAATGCTTATTGCAATTCTTAATTTAGTAATTTTAGTTTCAATAGTCGGCGTATTTATTCAAATGCGTAAAGGTTCATATAATGAAGAAGAGTTAGAAAAGCATTTAGATTCTCGTGGTCTACTTATGCGCTTTTTCGGCCCTATTGCACGTCGTATCGATGCATCTTGGAAGATGTATCCTCTCGGCATTCTCTTTGGATTAGGTTTCGATACTGCTACTGAAATTGGTTTATTGGTACTTGCTGGATCCTCAGTCATTGCAGGACTGCCATGGTGGGCAATTATTTCTCTGCCATTATTTTTTGCTGGCGGGATGAGTTTGCTTGACACAATTGATGGTTCGTTCATGAACTTTGCTTACGGTTGGGCTTTTTCGAAACCAGTCCGTAAGGTTTACTACAACATAATTATTACCGGCCTTTCAGTAGCCGTTGCACTCTTTGTTGGTGGTCTAGAACTTTGCCAAGTCTTTGCACGTCAGCTAAATCTGACAGGAGGATTCTGGGATTACGCCTTAGCTTTTAATTTAAACAGTGCTGGCTACTTCATTGTTGGCGCTTTTGTTGTGGTGTGGACCGTTGCATTAGTGTTATGGAAATACGGCAAAATTGAAGAACGATGGCATAACAAAGCCCATGCAGCTCAATTAGCGCGCGGTGAACAAAGTAACCACACCGCAGCTGGTATTGATTTAGGCCCAATCAAAGATGGCTTTAAGATCGATTAAAAAGTTTTATGCGTTTCTGGCCAATAGCTGCCCCTAGCAAGACAATCAATGCACCAACCGGTTCATTCCAGACCACTGATTCGCCTAAAAAGATGATTCCAACAATTACGGCAACTACTGGTGTTACGTAAGTAACGGTGCTAGCAATTGCACTACCGGCAGCCTCCATAATTTTAAAGTTCCAGATATAGGCAAAGCCGCTTCCAAATACTCCCAGTGCAATCATCGCAAGAACTGGTCCAGGACGGTATTCATCTTTTGCAATTCCATCTATTAAGTAGAACGGCAACAGAGTTAGCGCTCCAGTTGAAACTTGTGCCGCAGCAATGGCTTCGGGCTTTAATTTATGGGGCAAAACAAATTTACGTGAATATGGAAAGGAGATTCCATAGCAAGACACTGCAAGTAATAATGCTAGAACTGCACCAACAGGATTTGCACCTAGACCCTTCCAGGCACCAAGGACTGTTAGTACACCCAAGAAACCAAGTATCAATCCCAGAACTTGATAGTTCTTCGGTTTCTCTTCACGAAATGCAATCATGATTGCTAGCAAAGTCATTAATGGTGTTACGGCATTAATGATTCCTGCGAGAATTGAAGTGACTTTTGTTTCGGCAAAAGCAAAAAGAAATCCTGGGATTACGTTTAACAATAGAGCTACTACCCACAAGTGCAGCCACAGTTTTTTATCTTTCGGGAGTTCGATACCTTTATAGCGCGCCCAGAAAACTAATGTGAGCGCACCCAATGAAACACGACCAAAAGCCACGCCTATGGGGGTTAAAAACTCCAGCCCTAGCTTTATGAAGATAAAGGAACAGCCCCAGACAACGCCTAAGGCGATGTAGAGGCTGATCCAGTTGGAAGGTTTTTTATGGGTAACTGAGGCTGAATGCACCGAGTAATGATGACACAACCATCCAGATCCACCATATTCTCACGATATCGACGTGCCAGAAATTTTCGACGTACAAGCCTAAGCGAGCACGGTTCCAGTTTCCAAATGAAATAAATAAAGTGAGTAGTAAGTGCACCATATTGAGAAATGCAAACATGTAGAAGCAAGAAACATAGGCACCATCTGAAAAAGTAAATGGAGCAGATGAAATTGTGTTGTATTGGTATCCAATTGCTATAACTGATGCAACAAAGGCAACCAATGAACCTAACTTCAACTGAGTTTGATTATGTGCCCGTGCACCTTTTAATCCATACATGTGTGCAAGTAATCCGAACGCTGCAATTGCAGTGACCGTCCAACCCGGACCAGCTGATAATGGCTCGATAGCTGGATGATCGGCAGTTGCGGCTGGTAGCCACATGTCGTTTACATTTTGGCCACGCAAGTAGAAATAGACGAAGACCATGCTGAGTGCAAATGCGATATCTGCAACAAGAAGCAAGATCACGCCAAGGCGATTACGACTTCCAACTACATCTGGATGTTCGTGGTGTGCATGTGTCTCTACGCTCATGACTTTGCCTTTCCATAACCGTAAGGATCTGTTGTAACTACAGGTAGAACATCAAAGTTCTCTAGTGGAATTGGATAATCAACGGTCCATTCCAATGTCTTTGCTTGCCATGGGTTTTTAGGAGCCTTAACACCATTGCGAGCTGATGTAATCACACCATGGAGCAGAACTAACATTCCGATCATGATTGTGTATGCACCGATAGTTGTTACTAAGTTGGCAGTACTAAATGTTGGCGCATATGACTCGACGCGTCGTGGTTGACCAGCAAGGCCAACCATAAACATGCCTACAAAAGCCACGTTGAAGCCGATCTGTACCATCCAGAAAGCAATCCAGCTCAGCGTCTTATCAAACATTCGACCTGTCATCTTAGGGAACCAGTAAACAAGTGCTGCAAGAGCTCCAGTTAAACCGGCGCCCATCAATGTGTAGTGGAAGTGTGCGGTTACATACATTGAACCGTGCAAGAAAGCATCAGCAGGAACATCTGAAAGATAAATTCCCGTGACCCCACCGATCATAAAGTTCCATAACAATGCGAAAATTGACATCAGTGGCATTGTCATCCAAATCCGACCACGCCATAGCGTTCCGATTAATACCAAGAACAACATTCCAGTTGGTATTGATATTAATTCGGTCGTTAACATAAATGGTGCGTTAAGCAATGGCGCCCATCCTGAGATGTACATATGGTGAGCCCATACCAATACTGAAAGTCCAGAGATACCAGCGATACCAAGAACGGCAATGTTGAAAGAAAATAGTGGGCGACGAGTAAAGACCGGTGCCATTTCCATTAACGCTGCAACTGCAGGGATCAAGATTACATATACCTCAGGGTGGCCCATGATCCAGAATAAGTTTTCATACAACCAACCGCTGCCCCCACCTGCGGTGTTATAGAAGGATGTATCTAAGGCACGGTCAAATGCTGAAAGTATTTGTGACAAGAAAAATACTGGGAAAGCCGGCAGCGCAAGTGCAACTGAAGCAACGACGCCGTAAATAAATATTGGTGTGCGATTCCATGTCATTCCCTTTGCACGCATCTTCACAACAGTTGTAGTGATATTTGCACCGGCGACCATTGTTGAAATTGCAAAAATACAGATGTACATGATGTAACCATCCATACCTAACGGCGCTTGGCCAGCTAGCGGGTTATATGCAGACCAACCAGTTGTGATTCCACCAATGAACTGTCCCCAAATAAGTGGAACAGCTGCAGCAACAATGAGCCAGAAGCTCAAAGCATTAAGACGTGGGAAAGCCATATCTCTGGCACCGATCATGATTGGCATGATGAAGTTACCGAATGGTCCAGTAACCATGATGATTGTTCCTACAATCATCAAAATTCCATGAGTACCAACGATTGAGTTATATGCCTGTGCATGTAACCAGCCGCCTTCAGGGGTTCCAAGGTTTGTGCGAATAAGCATCGCCAAACCACCACCCAAGAAGAAAATTAAAATTGTGATGAAGAGATACTGAATACCTACAACTTTATGATCTGTTGTGTATCGCAAATATCTCTTTGGCCCCATGTTTTCGCCGGCCAAAAACATATTCTCATCGTGTGATAAATCTTTTCCCATAACCCAACGCATTGGCCCGACAAGAGCACCAATGCCAGTCATGAATCCAATAAACCACGCACACATTGAAAGCAATGTGATTTTATCTTCTCGTGAAAATAAACGAACCTCTTCACTGTCTTGCGGCAATAATGCGAGCGACAATCGCCAAACAACAATTGCACTGATAACTCCTAATGCAAGTGCTGTAAAGACATTGAGTTTCTCAATGATTGATTTACCAGGTGCAGCTGATGTGTGTTGAGTAAGAGTTGTCATTATGCGCCTGCCTCCATTGCTGCATGAGCACTAAGCCATGCGTCATAATCTGCCTGACTTACTATGTGAACTTTCGTTTGCATATATGCATGAAGTAATCCGCAGAGTTCAGCGCATCGAACATCAAATACACCGATCTTGTTGGGAGTTACTGCAGTCTCGGTTGTGTAACCTGGATTAGCATCCATCTTAATTCCCATTTGAACTACCCAAAATGAATGCTTCACATCCACACTAGTAATGTGGAAAACAACTGGTTTGTTAACTGGAAGATATAAATCTTCGCTTCGAGCACCATTGGCATAATCAAAGTTCCAGAGCCATTGCTGGCCAGTTACATCAACTTGAATCGCTTGCGTATTTAGTACACCTTCGTTCTCTTGTTCAAGAACAACTAATCCGCCGATGAGTGCAAATAAACACAAGAGCCCGGAAATTACTATCCAGACTGCCGCTGCTTTCGGAGAATTACGAATTTCGTGGTCAGCTTCAGCCGGTGGATTATCTCCGTAGTGGCGCTTAGAAGTGAGGACGGTGAGGCTCATCGCAGTTACAAGTCCAGCCACTGGTGCTGCTGCCCAAGTAAACATGCGCATTAAGGAAATAATGCTAGACATAGTCTCTGAAGCGGGATCAACCAAATTGCGAACATGAAATTCCACACCAACATAACCAATAACTGCTGTGCAGATTATCCAGAGGATAAAAGTTTTCTTAACATCAGATCTCTTCCACCATTGTGGATTTTTGGGTGGCATTAAGTCAGTCATTGCGCGTTATCCCTTCACCGTAAAGTGACCGGACATATAACCCATAGTTGACATCGCTGCACCGAACTTTGCAATCGTTCCGTCGCCACATGGGTATTCGCAGTTCCATACATATTCACCAGGTCCACCAGTGATAAATGTAAACACCGTGACATTTGGCTTTGAAGAATATCCCTCTTCGGGCATATCTTCTTCAGCAACTGCTTTCATGGGAACACTTACAAAAAATTCATCTTGGCCAACAGCTAGTCCATGAATAGTAAAAGTATGACCAACTGCATCGGGAGAAATCGAAGTCATACGTTCTCCGTTAAGAAGTGCTGAGCCATCAATGGTTCCACGAACGCGTGCGAAGTAATCGTTATTTAAACTTTCGCCACCGTCATAGTTGGTAACAGTCATCGTGATTACTGAATGTGCGGGAACTTCATAGTTAGTCACTGGTCCATAAGTAACATAACCAGGATGAGCACCACCATTTTCACCATGACTACCGGCCATACTGTCCGGATAAACAGAAATTTCTAACGTTGCATGAGGCAAAGTTCCCTGCGGTGTATCCATTGTTCCTGCTGGCGTTGCCGCTAAAACTCTTGAATCGTTTTTAGCGTTAGCAACATATGACCCGACACCGGCAATAAATGCCACGCCTAAGATCACCGTTCCAAGCGCGCCAAATACCCGCTTATTCATCAATGCCCCTCCCGATAGGGAATGTAGAAAACTCACAGTGAAACTGTGAACCAGTTCATAGCAGGGTACGGCATAAGCACTTTTCCACCAATCACATCCATTCATTTTGAGTGCTAGCACTCAGGGTGACGTCTCTGCCTCATACCAAGCCATGGTGTTAGGTTTTCGCTCATGCAGATGCACCATCACGACGTAGGGATCTGGGGTTCCTGGCAGTTAGCCCCTCAAATTCTGCTTCCACTTTTACTACTTACATATCTATATGCGCGCCAACCCAAAGGCGTTACTACTACTCGGCAACAAAGTTTTTTCTACCTGGGCATCTTGAGTGCTCTGGCAGTAATCGTGACACCCATTGGCGCCCGAGCTATGGACTATTTTTCACTACACATGATTCAGCACATTACCTTGATGATGATCACTGGGCCGCTCTTGGTATTAGGAACCCCTAAAGCCTTTCACCCAACCAACAGATTTTTTAGCGCCGCAACTAATCCGTTTTTTAGCTGGTTTGCATACGCTGCGCTCATGATTGGGGTGCACTTACCAATCCCTCATAAATTCATTATGGATAACACGTGGGCCCATACATATCTGGAAGTCGGACTCTATTTATTGCTTCCATATTTTTTCTACTTCAATTTACTAGATCGAAATTTGGAAGGACGTCGAGTTACCCCCGCTTTGGCTGTAATAGCTCTATTTCTGATGATGGTCCCAGAAACCTTGACTGGCTTCTTTATCTATACCGCCCCTGGTTCGTTATACGACAACATGTATTCACTCAATGATCAGCGCCAAGGTGGATCATTTATGTGGGCCGGCTCAATGATTATTGATGCCATTTGGATGTCGCTGGCGGTTTATCACTGGATTAAATCTGAAGAAAAGAAATCTCGAGAAATTGATGCAGCGATAGCAGCTGAAAATGCCTGACCGCGATAGTTTTGAAGCCCCTGACTGGGTGAGCAATGATTCGCAAACTCCACCAATAACCGCGAAGCAAAAGCGGTTACTAAATATTTCATTATTTGTTGTTGTCCCTTTTTGTTTGTGGGCTGGATGGTTTGAATTTGGCCGCGCACAAAGCGGCAACTGGCGTGCATGGGTTTACACATTTGAATGGCCATTTTTTGCTGGCGTTTCTTTTTATTTGTGGAGACGACTCACTTCAGGCGATATTCCACGAATTCCACGGCCAGATCTTCAAGCTTTGGCCGATGAAGCCGATGGTAAAGGCAAGCAATAATTCAGGGTAGAATTAGCCACGTTGATGCAACCGCATCAAAGAACTTCCCCCAAGTGCTGCACATGTAGCGCTACTTGCGAGTCTTATCACGACCCTGACGGCCACTAAGCGCCGATCACACCCGAGACGCGCTTGTCGTCTCGATTGGTATCTATTTCTATGTCATTAACACCTCGTACTTCAGCGCCCGGAAAA
>WLIQ01000015.1 GCA_009726135.1 Actinomycetota bacterium
TCGATATGTGGGTGTTCCGAGAAATCCTCGGATCACGGTCTTCCTCTTGCGCCAGCGATACCGAATATGTGTTACATGAAACGGGTACTGATTAAGCGTCCGACTGAGGTGAACTCTACCGCCTACTGACGCGTATGCCTAAAGTGGGGCTGGACAGTTTGAGCCTACCGGGTGTTCAATTGGGGTACTAGTAAGTGCAAATGCAGCTGGGGAAGGTCGCATTTGGCGCCCTTGCTAGGAGATAACCATGCAACGTCTCGTTACGCCTTCTGCCCTTACATCGGTGCAGGGCTTATTAACCATTCATTCAGCACCCTCTGCATTGCGTCGTCATATTGATTGGGCGATCCAAAATATTGTCGGCGTTGATGCGCAGTTACATTGGTTGCCGCAAACATTGATTCCAGGAACGCATAAAGCAACCTGCCAATGGCGCGCAAACCAGGGTTCAGCTGCCCAAGTTGCAAGCACTTTGAGAAGTTGGCATTACTTAAACTTTGAAGTTCTAGAACACAACGACAATGGCGCAGAGTTATTTAGATTCACGCCAGAGCTTGGAATTCACAGAGTTCTTACAGATTTGAGTGGGGGAGCAGTACTTACTGAACATCAAATCAATAACGTACTAAAGATTTCATTTGATGAAGATTCCATTCGCCAAGGATTGGCAGATGCAATGGGTTATCCGTGGGATGAGCAGCTAGAAAAATTTAGGGGTGCTGGCATGGCCGAGATTGCTCGCTTACGTGCAATCTAACTAGATAGAATTGCGCTATGAGCCAACTTAATGAATCCCCAATTATCACTGTAGAGCGCCGTAAGGCAGTAACAATTATTGTTTCATCGGTAATTATCGCGCTCGCACTCGGCGTTGGATTAACAAAAGTTGGAACTGGTTTTGCAACACGTGCCGGCAATGGAATTACAGTAACTGGATCTGCAAAAACAACAGCAAGTGCAGATAACGTTGTATGGACTTTATCGGTCAACCTTTCTTCTCCAACAGTTGCCGCTGCGGTAAAGAAAGTTGATTCAGATGTTGCCGCTCTTTCTGGCTACTTAACTTCTGGTGGAATCGCAGCTGATGCACTAACTCTTGGGCCGGTTTCAACATATGCCAACGAGGAATACGTAAACGGCAATGCAACTGGTCGCACTCTTTCTTACCGTGCACAACGTGATGTCACCGTTCGCACAAAGGATGTGCAGCTGGTATCAAAGCTCAGCCAAGGAATTGGCGAACTTCTACAAACTGGAATTAACGTTAATAACTACGGACCTCAGTATTACATCTCTAATTTGCCGGAACTACGTCCACAGTTGATGAGTGAGGCGATGCAAGATGCAAAGTTTCGGGCAGAATCTATGACTAAGGCCGTTGGTGGTTCACTTGGTGCACTGGTGAATGTAAAAGCTGGTCCAATTCAGATCACAACGCCTGATTCAACAATGACTTCTGATTATGGTTCCTATGACACCAGCACAATTGAAAAAACAGTTTCAGCTACGGTTTCAGTAACTTTTAATACAAACTAAAGCGGAATATTGCCGTGAGCCCCACGACGGTGCGGAGCATCAGCAATTACTTTAGCTAATGCACTGCGCGTTAATGAAGGTTCGATAATTTCATCAACTGCGCCAATTTCAACTGCTCGACCTACTCCACCTGAAATCTTGTCGTGTTCGGCGGCCAGTTCTAACTCCATGGCTTCGCGTTGTTCGGCCGGTACATCAGCCAAAATACGGCGATGTAAGACTCGGACTGCGGCAACTGCGCCCATAACTGAAACCTCTGCTTGTGGCCACGCAAAGACGCGAGTTGCACCCAATGCTTTTGAATTCATTGCAACGTATGCACCGCCATATGCACGGCGAGTAATTAAAGTAACACGGGGAACAACAGCTTCACCAAATGCGTGCAAAAGTTTCGCTCCGCGACGAACAGCACCTTCCCATTCTTGACCGGCGCCTGGCAAAAAACCCTGCACATCGGCGATAACAATGAGAGGAATTCCAAAAGCGTCACAAGTGCGAACAAAGCGTGCAGCTTTTTCTCCTGCAGCAGCATCGAGTGCTCCAGCAATGTGTGCTGGATTATTGGCAAGAACTCCAACGGTTGCACCACCTAAACGACCTAATACTGTTGTCATATTTGGGGCCCACATAGATAAAAGCTCTACGTGTTGTGAACCTTCATCCAGGATTGCGTCAATTAGCGGATGAACTTCATAGGTTCGAACTTTTGAATCAGGGACAAAGTTAGCCAGATCGAGATCTTTTACTTCTGAGTTCATGAAACCTTGGTTAGCAAAAAGATCAGTCAACGTGCGGATATCTTCAATTGCTTCTTCTTCACTAGCCGCGATGATGTGGGCAAGGCCGCTGTTTTTACGGTGAGCTTCAGGTCCACCGAGTAAGGCCATGTCGGTATCTTCGCCAGTAACACTTTTTACAACATCTGGTCCTGTTACAAATATTCGGCCTTCGGGAGATAGCACAACAATGTCGGTAAGCGCCGGTCCGTATGCGCCGCCACCAGCAGTTGGTCCAAGAACAAGTGAAAGCTGTGGGATGCGTCCACTAGCTGAAATCATTGATTGAAAAACTTCACCAAAGGCATCAAGGGATGCAACACCATCACTTAAACGTGCACCGCCTGAGTGCCAGATACCAATAATTGGAACTTGCGCACCCATGGCGGCTTTATATGCAGTAACAATTACTTTAGAGCCATCAATACCAAGGGCGCCACTTTTAATTGTGGCATCGGATGCAAAGACAACAACCTTATTTCCTTTGATATCACCAGTGACTGCAATCATTCCACAATCTGTGCGCGGGACTAAGAATTCAAATTTTCCATCATCGAGTAATCGAGCGATCCGGTTTTCTGGATCGCGTGGGTCTAGCTGCGGGTTTGGCATTTATATGCTCTTAAATACCAATACAACATTGTGACCGCCAAAACCGAATGAATCATTAAGCGCTGCGATATCTCCGGCAGGTAATGTACGTGGCTTATCGCGAACAACATCGACAGTTACTGCTGGATCTAAATCTTCGATGTTAATTGTTGGGGGAGCTAAGCGATCTTGCAAAGTTTTAACAATGAAAACCGATTCAATTGCACCGGCTCCACCAAGTAAATGGCCGGTCATAGATTTTGTGGCGGAAACAGCAACATGGTCAGCGTCACTGCCAAGTGCTGCGCGCAAAGCATTTGCTTCGGCAACATCTCCTGCTGGAGTAGACGTAGCGTGCGCGTTTAAGTGAACAATATCTTTTGTTGTAAGGCCGGCATCACGCAGTGCAAACTTGAGTGCACGCTGTACACCAGCGCCATCTGGATCAGGGGCCGCAATGTGATATCCATCTGAAGTTAAACCTTGACCGGCTATCTCGCAATAAATTTTAGCACCGCGCGCAAGGGCATGTTCGTACTCTTCAAGAACTAATACACCGCCGCCTTCACCTAAAACAAAGCCATCACGGTTTAAATCATAAGGACGTGATGCTCGCGCTGGTTCATCGTTGCGTGTTGATAGCGCTTTCATTGCCGCAAAGCCCGACATAGGCATTGCATGAATCGCAGCTTCTACACCGCCACTAACGACAATATCTGCGCGATCATTTCTAATCATGTCTAAGGCATAACCAATTGCTTCAGCCCCAGATGCACATGCGCTAACAGGTGTGTGAACTCCTGCTCGGGCTTGAAGTTCAAGGCCGACATTTGCAGCTGGTCCATTAGGCATCAACATGGGAACCGTATGAGGACTTACAAGACGTGAACCCTTTTCGCGCAAAATGTCATATTGATCAAGCAAAGTAGTAACTCCACCAATGCCTGATGCGATAACAACGCCGAGGCGCTCCTTATCTATTTCAGGAGAGCCAGCATCTTTCCAAGCTTCGCGTGATGCAATGAGTGCAAATTGTTCGGAACGATCGAGGCGTCTTAATTCAACGCGCTCCATTTGTTGCGATGGTTCAACTGCTACTTGCGCAGCGAAGTGCACTGGAATAGTTTGTGCCCACTCCTCGTTGAGGCTGCGAACACCACTTGTTCCAGCAAGTAAAGCTGACCAAGAAGTTGTTACATCCCCACCAATAGGAGTTGTGGCGCCTAGTCCAGTTACGACAACGCGACGACGAGTCATAAAAGTTAAGCTCTTACTGCTTACTTAGCTGCGTTGACAATGAAATTAACTGCATCGCCAACAGTGACAAGGTCAGTTACTGCCTCATCGGGAATCTTCACGCCAAAGCGCTCTTCTGCAGCAACTACAACTTCAACCATGCTGAGTGAATCTACTTCTAGATCCTCTGTGAAGTTCTTATCAAGTTCTATTGATGCAGCTGGAATACCGGCTACTTCTTCAACGATCTCTTTAAGTCCTGCTAGTACATCTGCTTGTGCAAGTGCCATGTGATGTGTTCCTTTTCTTAAGCGATTAGTTCAATGGATCAACGGTGGTAATTCTCTATTAGAGAGGTGCTTACTTACGAGTATTGACAGGCGTAAGTGTCATAAATCTCAAGGTGCAGGGGGTAACTGCACTACTTGGCCCGCATAAACCAGGCCCGCCCCGTAGCCAATGAGCAATGCTAATTTTCCGTGCATCTCGGGGTGTTGCTCTAAAAGTATGTCCATCGCAAGCGGGATTGATGCTGCAGAAGTATTTCCGTTTACTCGAATGTCATCGGCAACTAAAACTGAATCGGGCAACTTCATTTCCTTGACCATAGTTTCAATGATTCGAATATTTGCTTGGTGTGGAATGAACACATCTAAATCATTAACTGTTAAGCCAGCAGCCTCCAACGCTTTGATACCAACTTTGCTCATGGAATAAACAGCCCAACGGAAAACAGTTTGACCTTGTTGTGAAATATTTGGCCAACCTAATTGTGCGACACCTTTGTCAGGTGCGTTTCTAAATTCGGTATAGGCGGGATTCAACATGATGGCATCGCGCGAATCGGCATCCGAGCCCCAGATGGTTGGCCCAATTTTTGCCTCTGGACTTTGGCCTATAACTACAGCGCCAGCACCATCAGCAAAGATAAATGCAGTTGCGCGATCATCTGGGTCAGTAAAATCTGAAAGTTTTTCAACACCAACTACTAAAACATTTTTAGATGTTCCACCACGCACTAAATCATTTGCCATACCTACGCCATAGCAAAAACCAGCACACGCTGCGCTGATATCAAAAGCAGCAGCTTTTGGGTTACCCAGTTCATTAATGAGTTCTGTTGCCGCACTTGGTGCCTGAAATGGATATGAAATAGTAGAAAGAATTAAAGTATCGATATCGGTCATCGTTAAGTTAGCCCGCTTGAGTGCACTTTCGCAGGCAGTCTTTGCCATAGTGATGACAGTTTCATCAGAACCGGCAAAGCGTCGAGATTGGATTCCGGTTCGTTGCTGAATCCATTCATCACTTGATTCAATGCGATCAACGATTTCAGAGTTAGGAACTAAACGCTTAGGGCGATATGAACCAACAGAGAGAATCTGAGCATTGCTCGTTGGTGATGATTTGATAATCATGCGTGCCTTCCTGCAAATTCTCTAGCTGCAGATACATCATCTGCAGTTTTAAGAGCGAATGTTTCGATTTCTGGTGCACCGCGCTTGAGTAAGCCAACCAGAGTTCCTGCCGGTGGCAATTCAATGACACCCGTTACTCCCAAGTTTTTCATCGCCTGCATGCATAAATCCCAGCGCACGGGGTTAGCGATCTGATTGACAATGCGATTCAAAACTTCGGCCCCATCGCTCACGGTATCTCCATCTTTATTGGAGATAACTGAGATTGTGGTTGGCGCAGTTGTAATCGTGGCAGCCATTGCGCGAAGTGGCGCAACTGCAGGTTCCATAAAACGCGTATGAAAAGCGCCAGCAACTGCAAGTGCGCGAACGCGTGCACCTTCAGGCGGGTTTTCTGAAAGTTGAGCTAAGGCGGTTAAATCACCGGCAGCGACAATCTGCCCACCACCATTGTCATTAGCGGCAACAAGATTGAGCTGAGCTAACGCGCTCAATACTAAATCGCGATCTCCACCCAAAACTGCCGACATTCCAGCGGGGAAAAGTGCAGCAGCTTTTGCCATTTCAATTCCTCGAGCACGCACTAAACGCAACGCATCTTCATTTGAAATTGCACCACTTAATGCAGCTGCAGCCAGTTCGCCAACAGAGTGACCGGATGTGTAAGCAAATTCCTTGATCCCAAGAGCATGTGCACCTAATAATGATGCAGCGACAATAAGTGGCTGAGCATTTGCAGTGTCTTTAATTTCATCGGCGTCGGCAGTTGTGCCGAGTCGAATTAAATCTAAATCAATACGCATTGACCACTGTGACAAGAGTTCATGCAATTGCGGGTTAGTTGCCCAAGAGGCAAACATTCCTGGAGTTTGGGAACCTTGGCCCGGAGCAATGATCGCTAACATGTTTAGAACTTTACTCGAGTAGGTTGATTACTACCTAGTACGGGTAACTAACCAGACTTGTGCACTGTGTTGGGCAACAGCAATTTTTGCTTGCGGCGCCGCAATGACTGGTTCATATGAAGCGATATCTTTTGAAGCATTAAAGATGCAACGAAAAGCTTCACCCCACGTGTTATCCGGCAACGTAAATTCTGTTTGGGAATTAGATGAGTTCATTAATAGAAGTAATCCGCGTTTTGGATCGGCTTCCACAAAAACTGTAATGCTGCGCTTTTCACCGTCTTGCCAGTGATCATCGCTCATTTCGTGACCACCTAAAGAAAACCAAGCAATATCTTTTCGCTTGGTGCCCTGGTCAACAATGCCAGTGAAGAACTCAGATGCCACATCAGCCAGATACGTTTGTCGAATTTTCGCTAACTCTTGTACTGAAGCCAAGATATCTTTTTGATTCTCATTAAGATCCCACGATAAAGCCCAACCACCATTAAATGTTGATTCACTTTCTTCATCAAATTCCAGCGGGAGCGAATAAGCATTATTAGAACCGTTTTGTGAACGACTGACTTCATCACCCATGTTGATCATCGGAACTCCCGAAGAAAGCATGAGTGTTGCCAGCATTGATTTTTTGAGCCAATGACGGATTGTGTCTACGCCTAGATCATCGGTCTCACCTTCAATGCCAACGTTCCAGGATCTATTGGTCTCGCTGCCATCGGCGTTATTTTCAGCATTAGCTTCATTGCGCTTGTTGTTATAACTAACCATGTCATGGATGGTGAATCCATCATGGGCTGCGATGAAGTTAATTGACGATGTAGGACCTCGGTAATAGAAAATTGAACTAGAGCCGCTGATACTGCTGGCAATATCTGAAACACCTTCACCGTACCCGCGCTCTAAATCACTTAACCAGAATTGGCGCACAGAATCGCGATAAGCATCGTTCCATTCGCGCCAAGGATGTGGGAAATCTCCTAATGCATAGCGCGATATATCCCACGGTTCTGCAATCATTTTTAAATTGCGCAAAACAGAGTCAGATTCGATCGCCGACATAAGTGATGAATTAAAGGCGCTGTTGCTGGTGTAGAGCGCAGTTGTTAAATCAAAGCGGAAGCCATCTACTCCAATAACTTCAACCCACCAACGTAATGAATCAATAATCTGTCGTACTGCATGTGGATTACTAGCCGCAAAAGTGTTTCCACAGCCGCTTACATCTACGTAATTGCCATCGGAATCTTGGCGATAGTACGCCTTGTTATCTATTCCCTTATAAGAAAGCGTTGGCCCACCAACACCGCCTTCTGCAGTGTGGTTATAAACCACATCCAAAATTACTTCGATTCCTGCGTCGTGTAATTGATCAACAGACCACTGCAATTCGCTAATAGGGTCATTAGTGGCGCCATATGTGGCATGCGGGGCACTAAATGCCAAAGAGTTATAGCCCCAATGATTCTTTCGTCCCCGTGCATAAATTGCAGGCTCGGTCATCGATGCAGCGATTGGTAAAAGTTCTAGCGCGGTAATTCCGATAGATTTTAAATGCGCAATAGTTGATGCGTGGCCCAGCCCTTTATATGTACCGCGTTCATTTTCAGGTATCGCAGTATTTTTTGCGGTCAAACCTTGAACGTGTGCTTCATAAATAACTGTCTTTGCCCAAGGCACAAGCGGGCGCTTTATATCGCGAGCGCGATGATCAGTAACCACGCTGTACGGAACTTTGCCTGCGCTGTCTCGATCATCACGGATAGTTAAATCTCCACTGCCAATTGCATCGGTTGCACTATGCCCATAAATTTCGGGAACATAGTGAAGCTCTCCATCTAATGCATGTGCATAGGGATCAATTAATAGTTTGGCCGCGTTAAATCGCACGCCGTGTTCTGGTTGCCATGGACCATAAACGCGATATCCATATTTTTGACCCGAACGCACTCCAGCTAAGTAGCCATGCCAGATAGGCCCGTTTCGATGTGACATCGCAAAACGCGTTTCTACTAACGCCCCGTTCACTTCATTAAATAGGCACAGCTCCACGGCATCTGCAGCGTTGGACCAGATGGCAAAGTTTGTTCCGCCATCGGTAACGCTTGCACCTAGGGTTCGGGGATCTGCGGGGAGCACGGCGCAATACTGCCTTAATAGATGGTATTTACTCGCCCATTTGTTGGCCATTCCAGTTACTGGCCAGTAACATTGGCCCATGAAGATCGCAGTGTGCGTTAAGCAAGTCCCAGATTCATGGGCGGAAAAGAAGATGGTGGGCGGATTACTTGATCGCGCCAACGTCGATGCCGTTCTTAATGATCTCGATGAATATGCAGTTGAAGAAGCGTTGCGAATTGCAGAAGCACACGGTGGAAACGAAGAAGGTGGGGCCAATACCGTCACGCTAATTTCTATGGGACCTGAGCGAGCAACTGAAGCTCTACGTAAAGCCTTGTCCATGGGTGCCAATGATGCGATTTTAATTAGCGATCCAGTATTAGTTGGTGCCGATGCGCTTTTAACCGCAAATGTTCTCGCCAACGTTATACAAAAGGGTGGTTTTGATATCGTGATTTGCGGTACCGAATCAACAGATGCCCGCATGAGCGTTGTGCCAGCGATGATGAGCGAAAAACTGGGATGGGCTCAATTAACTTTTGCTTCCAAAGTCGAGGTAGATCCAGAGACTAAGAAGACCTCGATTACACGAGTGACTGAAGCTGGAGTTGATGAAATCTTTGCGCAATTCCCATGTGTCATAAGTGTTGTCGAAAAAATTAATGAACCGCGCTATCCATCTTTTAAAGGGATTATGGCTGCAAAGAAAAAAGTAATTGATATTCAAGATTTTGCAAGCACTGGCGCAGAGCTCACACAATCATGGTCAGTTGTAATTGATGCTGCGCCGCGTCCACCGCGTGCTGCCGGTGTTGTTATTACCGATGATGGCAATGGCGGAGTAAAACTGGTTGACTTCTTGGGCGAAAAGAAGTTGATATGAGCGCGGTATTAATTCTTGCCGATTTTGTCGGCGGAAAGGCAACTAAATCAACGGTCGAGTTAGCTACAGCCGCCGCTGGCATTGGTGAAGTAACTGCGTTAGTTCTAGCACCTGCAGGACAAGGCGCCGCATTTGCTGCCACCATTACTCAAGGGGCAATATCAAAAGTAATTGTTATTGAATCAGATGATTTTACACAGCACGGCGTAGCAGCTTCTGCCGATGCTCTAGCCCATGTTTCAGATCAGTTGAAGCCGGCTGCAGTGCTTATTGCTTCACATGCTTTTGGAAAAGAAGTTGCAGGACGTGTTGCCATCAAACTTTCCTGTGGAATTATCACCGATGCCGTTGATGTTGCACCAGATTGCACAGCTACGCAATTAGTTTTTGGTGGCTCAACTACTGTGCATTCAAAAGTCACACAAGGGACTGCAATTATTACCGTTCGACCAAACACCATAACGGCAGATTTTGTTGCTGCTAACCCATCCATTGAAAACTCAACTGCGCCAATTTCAGATGTAGCTAAGAAATCAACGGTCACTTCAACTCAACCGCCTGTAAAAGGAGGTCGTCCAGAGTTAACTGAAGCCAACATTGTTGTATCAGGTGGGCGTGGAACAAATGGAGATTTTGCCGCAGTAGAAGCTTTTGCAGATTCGTTGGGTGCAGCAGTTGGTGCATCACGAGCTGCAACTGATGCCGGTTGGTATCCACATTCACATCAAGTGGGCCAGACCGGAAAAACTGTTAGTCCCCAGCTCTATGTTGCATGTGGAATCTCAGGCGCAATTCAGCATCGCGCAGGTATGCAGACAAGCAAGAACATCGTGGTCATTAATAAAGATCCAGAAGCCCCGCTCTTTGAATTAGCTGATTTTGGCGTCGTTGGCGATCTCTTTGCCGTGCTGCCACCTGCCACTGAAGGCGTTAAAGCGCACAAAGCCTAAGATTGGCCCCATGTCATCTATCTATCTAGACCATGCGGCAACAACGCCCATGGTTGAGGACGCATTGATTGCGATGACGGCTCAGTTAGCACGACTTGGAAATCCATCAAGTTTGCACACACATGGACGTGCAACTCGCAAAACTTTAGAAGATGCGCGTGAAGTTATAGCAATAGAAGTTGGATGTTTACCTAGCGAAGTTATTTTTACAGCATCGGGAACTGAAGCAAATAACACAGCATTAAAAGGTTTGTATTGGCAAGGGCGCGATAATGGCCGACATGTCGTAGTTATAAGTGCAATTGAACATCACGCAATTATCGATCCTGCTCATTGGCTGCAGGAACATGAAGGCGCAGAAATTATTACTATCCCCGTAAATGCCGATGGAGTGATTAATCTGGATTTTCTTTCACATCTGATTGCCACAAGAGGCAACGAAATCGCAGTTATATCTGTCATGCATTCCAATAATGAAACCGGCGTATTACAACCGATCCGTAAGGTAGTTGAAATTGCTGGAGAAATTCCTGTGCATACTGATGCGGTACAGAGTTTTAAGAAGACACCACTGTCATTTTCTCAACTTGGTGTTTACGCGATGACATTGAGCGCACACAAAATTGGTGGACCATTAGGAATCGGTGCTTTGATTTTACGTAGAGCGGTGGAAATTCCTGCGCTGTTGCATGGTGGGGGACAAGAACGCGAAATACGAAGTGGAACGCTTAATGCGCCAGCAATAGTTGCATTTGCCGCAGCAGCTAAAAGTAAACACTATGACGTTGCGCATGTTGCATCACTTCGCGATTCATTTATTGCCGGGCTCAGTGCTGCGATTCCTGATGCAACTATTAATGGTATTTCTTCAGACCGCTTACCTGGAATCGTCAACGTAACTTTTCCTGGCACACAAAGTGACACATTACTTTTACTCATGGATGGCCAGCGCGTTTCTTGTTCAACGGGATCTGCATGTAGCGCCGGTGTTCATGAAGCTAGTCACGTACTTCTTGCTATGGGACACAATGAAGTGAGTGCGCAATCATCGTTGCGCTTCTCATTTGGTGCCACAAGCACATATGCCGACTGCGATTTTGTAGTGTCAGTACTGCCTGATGTAATTACCCGAGGACGGGCGGCGAATTTTTCATGAAGCTAATAGCAGCAATGAGCGGTGGTGTTGATTCAGCAGTTGCTGCTGCCCGCGCAGTTGAAGCAGGGCATGAAGTTATTGGTGTTCATTTAGCGCTGTCTGCAAATCCCCAGAAATATCGTTCAGGCGCACGTGGGTGTTGCACAATCGAAGATTCACACGATGCTCGTCGCGCCGCAGATGTCATCGGAATTCCTTTTTATATTTGGGACATGGCCGAGGAGTTTCATGATGGCGTTGTTGAGGATTTCTTATCCGAATACGCCGCAGGTCGTACGCCTAATCCGTGCCTTCGATGCAATGAAAAAATTAAATTTGCTGCTGTGTTAGATCGGGCACGAGCAATGGGTTTTGATGGAGTTGTGACTGGACACTATGCCCGAACAGAAATTACTGACGCCGGCAAGACCTTGCATCGTGCAGTTGATCATTCAAAAGATCAGTCCTACGTGTTATCTGTTTTAACTGTCGAACAAATTTCAGGCGCGATATTTCCACTAGGAGATACAACTAAAGTTGATATTCGAAAAGAAGCCGAAGCCCGTGGACTAGCTGTTGCACAAAAACCAGATAGTCACGATATTTGTTTTGTTCCATCGGGTGATAACGCAGGTTGGTTGCGCGATCGTCTAGGCTCTGAAACTGGGCCAATTGTTGATCAAGATGGCGTAAAAATTGGCGAACACAAAGGCGCGTACACATACACAATTGGCCAGCGCAAAGGTTTAGGACTAACGGTCCCAACGGCAGATGGTTCACCACGCTTTGTTTTAAAGATTGAGCCAGTAAGCAACACTGTTGTTGTAGGTGCACGTGAAGACTTAGCGGTATCGACCATGCGTGGAGAACGCCCAGTTTGGTGTGGACCTGCTGTAACAAATCAAAAGCTTCGTGGATTTGTTCAAGTGCGAGCACATGGTGCTGCGCTTGCGTGCACTTATTTCCTTGATGGCTCTTTGCTTGTGGCCGAACTTGATGAACCTTTACTGGGTCTAGCCACGGGTCAAGCCATGGTTATTTACGATGGTGATCGCGTTGTTGGTTCGGCAACTATCTGCGAGACAGAGTAATGAGCAACGTTGCCCGGCACAGAATGGGCGAATTAATCAATGAGATTCGCGATCACCAATTTAAATACTATGTATTAGATGCACCAACATTAACTGACGCGCAGTTCGACGCGCTATTGATTGAACTAACCGAACTGGAAGCAAAATTTCCGCAGCTTCGAGAAGCGGATTCTCCAACACAAAATGTAGGTGGAGGATTTTCGACGCAATTTGAACAGCGTGATCACATCGAAAAGATGATGAGTTTAGATAACGTCTTTGATACCCAAGAGTTAGTGGCATGGTTTGATCGGGTTGAAAAAGAAGTCACTAAGCCCACGTATTTGTGTGAACTCAAAGTTGATGGCTTGGCAATTAACCTCACCTATGAAAATGGGCAACTCATTCGTGGCCTGACTCGCGGAAATGGTGTTACTGGTGAAGATGTAACACTCAACGTTAAAACAATTAGGAATCTGCCACACGCATTAAAGGCCGCAAATCCACCTGCACTCATCGAAGTCCGAGGCGAAGTTTTCTTCCCATTGGCCGCCTTTAATGAACTCAATGATTCATTGGAAGAATTAGGTAAACCACTCTTTGCTAATCCGCGCAATGGTGCTGCCGGCTCACTGAGGCAGAAAGATCCACGTGTGAGTGCCCAGCGGCCACTTTCGGTTGTGGTTCATGGTGTCGGTGCGCGCGAAGGAATTGAATTTGATTCACAGAGCGATGCGTATGCAAAGCTTGCAAAGCTTGGCTTGCCAACCAGTGATCGCTTCAAAATATGTGCCACGCGTGCTGACGTAGAAAATTTCATTAAATATTACGAAGAGCACCGTCATGATGTTGAACATGAGATCGATGGAGTTGTAATCAAGGTCGATTCAATCAGTGAACAACAACAGCTTGGTTTTACCTCACGCGCGCCTAAATGGGCTATTGCTTTTAAATACCCACCCGAAGAAGTAACTACAAAACTTTTGGATATCAAAGTCAGCATTGGCCGTACAGGTCGTGTTACACCATTTGCATTTATGGAGCCGGTCAAAGTTGCTGGATCAACGGTTACTAATGCAACGTTGCACAATGCCGAAGAAATTGTTCGTAAGGGTGTTCTCATTGGCGATGTTGTAGTAATTCGCAAAGCTGGCGATGTAATCCCTGAAGTTTTAGGTCCAGTTATCGAACATCGAACTGGCGCGGAACGTGCTTTTGTCATGCCAACGCATTGTCCAGAATGTGCATCCGAATTACGCGCCATATCTACCGGGGATGTAGATATTCGTTGCCCTAATACTCAAAGCTGTCCGGCTCAGTTGCGAGAGCGCATTTATTACATCGGTTCGCGTGCTGCGCTAGATATCGATGTTCTTGGTTTTGAAGCAGCGGTAGCGCTATTAGATTCCAAAATTATCACCGACGAATCTGACCTCTTTGACTTAACTGAAGAAAAATTAGCAAAAAGTGAGTTCTTTGTGAAAAAAGACGGCACTGCAGGTGCAAATGTTGCCAAGCTTTTAGCAGCACTAGAGGAAGCTAAGAAGCAACCGTTATGGCGCACATTGGTTGCACTTTCAATTCGCCATGTTGGTCCTACCGCTGCGCAAGCTTTAGCAACTAACTTTGCATCCATTGAGAAGATTTCAACCTCAAGTACCGACGAACTAGCTGCTGTAGATGGCGTCGGGGCAACAATTGCTCAGTCCATAGTTGAATGGTTTGCAGTTGATTGGCACCGAGAAATTATTAAGAAGTGGAGTAAGGCTGGAGTAACTGTTGTACAGAAAGAAACTGCACAACTTCCTCAAACTTTGGCTGGGTTAACCTTTGTAGTAACTGGCGGTTTGGAATCTTTCACCCGTGATGGAATTTCAGAAACAATCGCCGCCCATGGCGGTAAAGCGGCAAGCGCGGTATCTAAAAAGACTGATTATGTATTGGTGGGCACAGATCCTGGATCTAAGTTAGCCAAAGCGCAGGAAATTGGGGTTCCAGTAATTGATGAAGCCCGTTTTAAGCAATTACTTCTTGGCACGGCGTAGTAAGGTTTACACATGATCAACGTAGCTGCCGAATCTGTTCGCGAACTTCCAATGCCCCCCTATGCTTATGGCCTCATTGGTTTTGCAGTTCTTTCATTACTTTTGTATTTAACTCTTCGCTTAGACCGGGATTAATTTGTCCCGAGTTGGAATCTACGGCGGAACTTTTGACCCAATTCACTTAGGTCATCTGCATGTAATTACCCAGCTCTTTGAAAAAGATTTAGTTGATCAATTATTAGTAGTTCCAGCAGGGCAACCTTTGCTACGCGACTCACAACCTGAAGCAACTCCTGAGCAACGTCGCATGATGTGCCAACTAGCAGTTTCAACTTTACCTGTGGCAATCAAAAGTAAAGTAAGTGTTAATCCGATCGAGATTTTGCGCCACGGTCCAAGTTATGCAATCGATACCGTTGAAGCGGTTATAGCTGCATACCCAGGTGATCAAATTTACCTTGTGATAGGTGCTGATGCTTTTGCAAAGATAGATAAGTGGCACCGAAGCGATGAACTGCAGGAAATGGTCTCGATTATCTGCATCAATCGACCCGGATATGCATCACTAGGAATAGATATTGCTGCCCTAGAAGTGGCGGCAACAACAATTCGCCAAGGATTAAGCGCAGATGTACCGGAAATTGTGGCGGCATTTATACGAGAGAATGGTCTCTATGACAATCAGTAGCAAGACCCACGAGATCACACAAGTAGCAGCCCATGCCATTATCGACAAGATTGGTACGGACTTAATTGCTATCGATTTATCTGATCAGTTAGTTCTCAGTGAAGTCTTCTTGATTGCAACCGGACAAAACTCAGCCCAAGTAGATTCAATTGCTGATGAAGTAGAACGCAAACTTCAAGCTATTGGAGAAAAGCCAGCACGACGTGAAAAAGGCGCAGAGTGGATTTTGCTTGACTACTCAGATTTAGTTGTACATATTCAAAGTGTTGAGCTTCGCAAGTACTACATGTTAGATCGATTGTGGAATGACTGCCCAACAATTGAACTTGATGCAGTTAAGGATGCCGCGGTACATGGTCGGTAACCGCATCGTAGTTTGGCGACATGGTCAAACTGATTGGAATAAAATCAATCGTTTTCAGGGGCACTCAGATATACCGCTCAATGAAGTAGGAAAAATACAAATAACGCATGCCGCACAAATTTTAGCTGGAATGAAACCAACTCAGATTATTTCAAGTGATTTAGGGCGCGCGGTTGAAACTGCGCAGGCCTTAGCCAAGTTGACTGGTCTTACAGTTTCTACGCACGAAAGTCTGCGCGAAACCAACGGCGGTTTGTGGGAAGGCAAAACTGGATCACAAAATCGCGCAGAAGATTTTCATAATTTCATTCGTTGGATTGATGGCGACGACAACCCAGCTGGAACTACAGGGGAGCGACGTACTGAAGTTGCCTCGCGAGCAGTTGGCCAGATTCTTAAATCACTTGAAGGCAAAAGCGATCAACTTTTAGTTGTTGCTACTCATGGTGGTACTGCTCGATGTGTCTTGGGAGAATTACTTCAACTTCCACTTTCACATTGGGGAGTTTTAGGTGGGCTTTCAAATGCATCATGGTCAGTGCTTCAGAGAAATCCCCGTCAATGGAATTTAGTTGAACATAACGCTGGATCTATTCCAGAACCGGTCTATGGCGAAGAAAGTGGCGCAACTTTCGTTTAAAACGCCGTTGGTGCATGCGGTAAGGTCTGCACTTGAAGTAAATGGGGCTATAGCGCAGCTGGTAGCGCACCTGCATGGCATGCAGGGGGTCAGGGGTTCAAATCCCCTTAGCTCCACATATGAATAACAACGGCAATGAAGAGCGCGAGCACGCGGCATATGACTTTGCCTACGTGCAAGAAAAATGGCTGCCGATTTGGGATCAGGTACAACCATTTAAATCTGGCCGCGCCGATGACGCTCGTGAAAAGAAATATGTTTTGGATATGTTTCCTTATCCATCCGGTGATTTACACATGGGCCATGCCGAGGCATATGCGCTAGGCGATGTAATTGCACGTTATTGGATTCAAAAGGGTTTCAACGTGATGCACCCAATCGGTTGGGACGCCTTTGGTTTACCGGCTGAAAACGCTGCCATTAAGCGCAACTCAGATCCACGCATCTGGACCTATGAAAATATCGCAGTACAAAAAGCATCGATGCGTCGTTTTGCGTGTTCTTTCGATTGGGATCGCGTTTTTAATACCTGCGATCCCGAATACTACAAATGGAATCAATGGCTATTTCTTAAACTTCACGAAAGAGGCTTGGCCTATCGCAAAGATTCTGCGGTTAACTGGTGTCCAGGCTGTCAAACAGTTTTAGCTAACGAACAAGTTGTTGCAGGGTTATGTGAACGTTGTGATTCAACGGTAACTAAAAAGAAGTTAAATCAGTGGTATTTCAAAATTACTGACTACGCCGATCGTCTACTTGATGACATGGCACAACTTGAAGGCCAATGGCCAGAAAAAGTATTAATGATGCAGCGCAACTGGATCGGGCGCTCAAGCGGGGCCAATGTTTCCTTTGTAATCGAAGGTCGAAGCGAACCAGTCACGATCTACACAACTCGCCCTGATACTTTGTTTGGCGCCACTTTTATGGTTGTGGCAGCCGATAGTGAATTAGCGGCAGAGCTTGTAGTTGGTACTGGAGTCGAAAAAGAGTTCGGCGCTTATCTTGAAAAGATTAAGGCTGATAGCGATATTGATCGTCTTGCAACTGATCGTCCGAAAAGCGGAGTCTTTCTCAATCGCTTTGCAATAAACCCAGTCAATGGTGCGCAATTACCTATCTGGGCAAGTGATTATGTATTAGCTGACTACGGTACAGGTGCAATCATGGCTGTACCTGCTCATGATCAGCGCGATTTAGATTTTGCCAAAGCTTTTAATCTGCCAGTTGTAGTAGTTGTCGAAACCGGTGAAGAAGATCCCAGCGTTAGCGGTGTAGCAACTGGCGGGGATGGAAAATTGATTAACTCCGGCCCACTCAATGGGCTCAATAAAGCCGAAGCGATTGCCGCAATTAATGTGCAACTTGAAAAAGATGGTCTCGGAAAATCTGCACGCAATTATCGCTTGCGTGACTGGTTAGTTTCTCGTCAGCGTTACTGGGGCACACCAATTCCAATTATTCATTGCCCATCATGTGGCGAAGTTCCAGTACCTGAAGCTCAACTTCCTTTAACTTTGCCCGATGCCGAAGGTTTAGATTTGAAACCAAAGGGAACATCACCACTAGGTGCTGCAACCGATTGGGTAAATGTTGCCTGTCCTAAGTGTGGCGCCGCAGCAAAGCGTGATACCGACACTATGGATACTTTTGTGGATTCGTCCTGGTATTACTTGCGTTATCCATCATCGACTGTTCACGATCAGCCATTTCTTAAAAAAGATCTCGAAACCTGGCTTCCGGTTGATCAATATGTTGGTGGAGTAACACATGCAATTTTGCACCTTTTGTATAGCCGCTTCTTTACCAAGGTGCTCAATGACATGGGGATGGTTGACTTCAATGAACCATTCACGCGCCTGTTAAATCAAGGCATGGTTGTTATGGATGGTTCTGCAATGTCCAAGAGCCGTGGAAATCTTGTAGCACTCTCAGATGAACTTGAAAAACATGGCGTCGATGCGATCCGCTTATCTATGGTTTTTGCGGGTCCGCCTGAAGATGATGTTGATTGGTCAGATGTTTCACCATCAGGTTCGGTTAAATTTTTAACTCGCGCATGGCGTTTATCAGGTGATGTAACTAGTGCACCTGGAGTTGATTTCGCTAACGGTGAACTCTCACTTCGTCGTGCTACACACAAGGCGTTAAACGATGCCTCATTTGCCGTTGAATCTTTTAGATTTAACGTAGCTATTGCCCGCGTGATGGAATTAGTAAATGCAACTCGCAAAGCCATTGATTCAGGGTGTGGTCCAGCAGATCCTGCAGTTCGCGAAGCTGTTGAAGCAACTGCAATCATGCTCTCTCTCGTTGCACCATTTACTGCAGAAGAGATGTGGGAACGTTTAGGGCACAAACCTGCCATTGCACTTGCCGGTTGGCCATTAGTGGATTCGCAACTTCTTGTGGCTGATTCAGTAGAAGCCGTTATTCAAATTAATGGAAAGATCAAAGAACGTATCGATGTACCACCAACGATTACTGACGCCGAACTTGAGGCGTTAGCTCTTGCGCATCCAACAATCGTTGCTGAACTAGGTGCAAACGCACCGAAAAAGGTCATTGCGCGCGCGCCAAAATTAGTTAATATCGTCGCTTAACACCCGCGCACGTAGTTCCACAATATGAAAGGCAATGTCAATGAAGACAATTCTGGATGCAATCGGTAATACACCCTTAATTAATATCGAAGGCATTTGGTGCAAGATGGAATACATGAATCCATCTGGTTCTATTAAAGCGCGAATTGCAAAGTACATGATTGAACGTGCAGAAGCCGAAGGATTATTAAGCCCTGGTGACACAATTGTTGAAGCCAGCAGTGGCAATACTGGAAATGCAATGAGCATGGTTGCAGCAGTTAAAGGTTACAAAATGTTGGTGATCATGCCTGATGGAATGAGCCCAGAGCGCACAGCAATCTCTGAAGCGTTCGGTGCAGAAGTTCATACTATGGGAGATTTTCATGTTAATGATGCGCTAGAAGAAGCACGTCGACGCGGAGCGATGCCTGGTTTTTTTGCGCCACAACAATTTGATAATGACTGGAACGTTGAAGAAAACCGTGAATGGTTAGGTCAAGAGATCTTGCAGCAGATGCCAGTACTTCCTGATTTAGTAATTGGAGGCGTTGGCACAGGTGGAACAATCATTGGTGTTGGTCAAGCATTTAAAGCTGCAAACCCTGCGTGCAAAGTGATTGCATTGGAACCATCTGAATCATGCACAATTTTATGTGGCGAAGTTTCAAAGCATTTAATCGAAGGTATTGCAGATGGATTTATCCCAGGAATTGTTTCTCGCCATCACCATGAGCTCGACGGTGTTATCGATGTGGGTTCAGAGGAATCGATCGAAGAAATGCGACGTATTGCTCGTGTGCATGGGATATTCGTTGGGCCTTCTTCTGGAGCACACTTAATAGCCGCTAAGCGCTTAAAGGCGCAGTACGGTGTTGAAAACGTAGTCACGTTCTTCTGTGATGAGGGTGAAAAGTACATCAACGATTACTGGATTAAGAAGTAAATATCCACACCTGATTGGGCGTTGTAGAGCAGGAATTCGGTAGCCAATAATTATTGGCACATGGAATATTTTGCTCAACTCATTGAAAGCATATCTAGCTGGTGGTTCGACCTTAATTTCACATCCCTGCAAAAGCGTGCACTTCTTGCTATGTCAGGCCTAGTAATTCTCTTATCCATATTTATTGTCGTACGAGGCAATACACATGAAGTAACTGCGCCACCTGTTGTGGTGACAGAAATTGCAGCCCCACAGATATTTGTAGATGTAACGGGTGCGGTTAATGACCCTGGGGTTTATACACTCACCGCAAATTCTCGTGTCATTGACGCGATTAAAGCTGCAGGAAATTCGGCTCCGGGAGCCGACTTGAGCACAATTAATTTGGCGCGAGTATTGGCCGATGGTGAACAAATCTATGTAGATGCAGCGACAATAAACAGTAAAGGTGTGCGAGTGAGCACGCCCACGCATAGCGGCCCGATTAACATCAATCGAGCTACCGCACGTGATTTTGATTCACTCGATGGCATTGGTCCTGTGATTGCTTCACGCATCCTCGCTTATCGAAAAGTAAATGGCCCCTTTACAACTATTGAGGATCTGCAAAAAGTGAGTGGAATAGGTGTAGCTAAATTCGCACAAATCAAAGCCAAGATCCGCGTGTAATTGATTACAGAGCGCTGGCTCTGGGGGGCGCAATTTGGTTAGGTGCTCTAGTTCAAAGTGCGACCTCGCCCTGGCGCATCTCTATAGCAGCGCTAGCTCTTGGAATTTTCGCTTTTGCCAGCAAACGTGCACGTTTCATTGTTCTTATCTGCGCGATTCTTTTTGGTTCGACAGTCATGTCCATTCGCCAAGCATCACTGGCACATTCGCAGATAACAAGATTCTTTAGTCAAAGTGCAACGATTACTGGACAAGTTGTGACCGACCCTAGTCGGACAATCACCGGTAGTTACTCATTTATCGCCCGCGCTACAACGATCAGTAATAGTTCAATTAGTTACACACTTCGAGTACCAATCAGAGTCATTACTCCACGATCAGATGTCACGACATTACTTCCCGGACAATCTTTTAAAGCACAAGCGCGAATTGTTGCTAGCAAAGAAGCGCGAGTAGCAGCACTTGTATTAATTAGTAGTGAAGTTGATGTGTTGACACAGGCATCACGGTGGGCGCGCGCACTTGGTGCCATTCGATCCGGATTGGCTTCATTATCTGGTGGAGGTGATGCCGGAGCGTTGATTCCTGGAATGGTGTTGGGGGATACATCAAAACAAAGCGCGGTTTTTAAAGCCTCAATGAAGCGCTCAGGATTGACACATTTAGTTGCAGTGAGCGGCGCTAACTTCGCACTTGTCTCAGCGTTTGTGTTATGGATTATGCAGTATTTGTTTTCGTCAATGAAGTTTCGATTATCAGCAACGGCCATTTCACTCATTGCTTTCATCGCACTTGTGCGGCCCTCACCATCAGTGCTGCGTGCTGCGGCCATGGCTGCCGTTTTATTGGTTGCACAGGGCACCAAACGCGGTCGCGACTCTTTGCCAGCTTTAGGTTTTGCAATGGGGTGTGTGGTTGCAATTGATCCGTGGCAAGCACGAGATGCAGGGTTTGGACTTTCAGTTTTAGCAACAGCTGGTCTACTTCTATTTGCACCCATCTTGGCCGAGAAGTTTTCAGCCCATATCCCGAAAAAACTTGCCCAAGCGTTAGCGCCACCTATTGCGGCGATAGTTTTTTGTTCACCGATTATCGTTGCGTTGTCGGGTTATCTCGCCCCCATGAGTGTGATTGCTAATTTACTGGCTGCACCGCTTGTTGCACCTATAACGATTTTGGGTTTCATAGCCGCGCTATTTTCACCTTTTGCACCACTAATTTCATCGGCACTTATCTGGGTGTGCAGGTTTCCCGCAGCTGCAATAGCTGCAATTGCGCAATGGGCATCGGGATTTTCAGTTCTCAATCTAAGCACTGGAAGAACTGGATTTATCATTGTTGCTACTTTCACAATTTTGCTATGGGTTTTAAAGAAATGGTATAAGCAAATCATCGCCATGACATTGGTAGTCATTATTGCAATTACATGGTTGCAACGCTGGCCAGGAGGGGACTGGCAGATTGCCAACTGCGATATTGGTCAGGGCGATTCGATGGTTATCAATCTAGGTAACCACCGTGGATTAGTTATTGATGTTGGGCCAGATGCAGTTGCTGAAGATCACTGCCTCAAGGCCCTTGGAATTAATGAAATACCGTTGCTGATTTTGTCGCACTTTCATGCAGACCATGTTGCAGGCTTACCGGGTGCAATCAATAAGCGCACAGTTGGTCAAATATGGGTCAGCGTTAATGTCGAGCCAATAGTTGAGAGCACCATGGTGAAATCTTCAATGCTTGGAGTAGACATAGTTACCGCAGTACGCGGCATGAGCGCTGCTGTTGGAGATTTAACATTAAAGGTTTTATGGCCAACATTGAGTGCAACTAGCTTTATAGAAATGCCGGGTGAGGGTTCGCAGATTAATAATTCAAGCATTGCAACATTGATTAGTAGTCCGACATTTACTATTTTTACTGGAGGAGATCTCGAGCCTCCGGTTCAACAAATCCTAATTAAAGACGTATTACCGGTAGATATATATAAGGTCTGCCACCACGGCTCTCGCTATCAAGATCTTGGCTTTATGGCCGCACTCCACCCGCGTTTATCTATTATTTCTGTGGGAGCGGGTAATACCTATGGCCACCCAGCCGTGCAAACTGTGGATGCGCTGGCTAGACTCGGCTCAGTAGTTGTTCGTACTGATATTGATGGTGCTATCGCAGTGAATGTTCGTAATTCCAGATTGCGTGTACGAAAAGCTAAGGGGAGATTTAACCTAGTCAGATGGGGGTAGATAAAGCGTGAATTCTTTCTACCTCATTCTTGGTTCCGAAGGCGCTCTTGCCGATAGAGCGTTAACCAAGTTGACCACACAGTTACAAGATGAAAAATGCGAGATCACCAACCTTTTTGCCAGTGATGTTTTAGTCGGCGATATTGCTGACGCCCTTGCCCCTTCATTATTTTCTGAACGACGAGGGCTGATAATTCGCGACTTGCAAGATTTACCTGAGGATTCCAAAGATGAAATAACCCGTTATCTAGATTCACCAGATCCAAGTACCACTGTTGTGTTTGTCCATAAGGGCGGAGTTAAAGGTAAAGGGCTTTTAGATGCGATTAAGAAAACTAAACCTGAACTCATTGCTTGTGATCCGATAAAAAAGGAAGCTGAAAAAGAAGAGTTCGTTCGCACTCTATTTCTTGATCTCAAGCGCAAAGCAACTCCGGCGGCGATTTCTGCCTTAGTCGGAGCACTTGGAAATGATCTACGTGAACTTCAATCAGCGATAAGCCAGATTGCAGCAGATGCCCCCTCCGGGACAATTGATGAAATTATGATCGATAAGTTTCATCAAGGTCGCGTAGAAACAACTGGATTTGATGTTGCTGATGCAACTCTTGACGGAAATTTATCTAGCGCCTTAATTGCACTGCGAAGTGCACTAGAAACCGGTACGGATCCAGTAATGATTACTAGTGCAATCGCATCATCACTTCGCTCACTTGCCAAAGTTTCTGGTGTTAATCGCGCAGTAAAATCTTTTGAACTAGCTGGGCAATTAGGTATGGCGCCGTGGCAGATTGATAAGGCTCGACGTCAGTTAAATAACTGGTCACCTGCTCAAATCGCAGATGCTGTTGGGGCTATCGCCCTTGCAGATGCTGAGGTCAAGGGGGCGGCGAGTGATCCGATATATGCCTTAGAAAAGGCGCTCACCCGCATCACTTCCAGATATAAAGGCTAAATTCCCTAATTTGACCCTGGGCGAGAGGTTCCGTACCCTTAGCCTCTGCCCGAAGGAGCCAGAAGTTCCTGATGTGGGCTAAAAATGAACTGGAGTTACACGTGTACGCAATCGTTAAAGCTGGCGGCCATCAGGAGAAAGTGGCAGTTGGAGACACAGTAATCGTCGATCGA
>WLIQ01000016.1 GCA_009726135.1 Actinomycetota bacterium
ATCCCACTGTGCTCAGACCATGAGGAGTAGCTCGATCTCCAGTGACATTCATGAGCTTTGAACCATATTGGAGCGTATTTAACTTATCTGGTGTAGCAAAAGAAGTTCCGGCGTAGTTAGCTTCATAACCAATCGCGCGATCTAGTTCGGTTGCATGCCCGATTGATTCGTGAATTGTTAGCCACAAATTAGATGGATGAACTAGTACGTCATAGCGACCAGGTTCAACTGATGGCGCTGCAACTTTCTCGGCAAGCAGAGTTGGAAGTTCGGCAATTTCGCCATCCCAATCCCAATGCTTATTTCCCATCCACTCCCAACCAAAACCAGCAGGTTGTGCCAATGTGCGCATTGATTCAAATCCGTGATCGCCAATTGAAATCGCTTCAATCTGGGTCTGCAGACGGACTCGTTGCTGCGTGGTGCTAGTGCCATATGAATCGGCGTAATGCTTCTGTTCCTTAACAAACATTGTGTGAGCTGATGTGTGGTTGACGCTTCCACTTTTTAATAAGCGATTGCTCAGATCGGCCAAGCGATCCTTCTTCTCTGAATCAGAGACTGAGAAAGGATCGATTTCATAATCAGATACCCAGGTTTGGTTTGCATAAACCGGTTCGGTAACAAGTGAGACTAATTCTGTCGATAACGGCTTTGAAGTCTTGGCCATTGCAACTGCAGTGAGCGCGAGTTTCTTGGCAACGTCGACAGAGATTTCAGGAGATGATGCAAAACCCCAAGCGCCGTTAACAATAACGCGAACACCCACACCGGCATTTGTCTCATCGCTTTGAGTTTCAGGGCGCGCATCTCGCAGTGACAACAAACCATTTCGCGTTCGTTCTATTCGCACATCAACATGGGATGCACCTGCATCTTTTGCTGTACTTATTGCGGCATCGCTCACTGCTGTTAGCGGAAGGGCTAGAAAATCTGCATCTACGTTTTTGTTCACCCGTGAACCTTATGTCAAATTTCCTTTTGGGGCTACCTCTCACCGTCAAAAATCACAGAATTTATGTGACCCAGAGAATAAAACCGGGGTTGAAAGTGACCCAGTAGATATGTGGGTAAGGGGTACCCCTCGCAAAAATCCTCGATAAAAAATAATGCGATGAAACGATTCTCTTGTTAATAAAAAGAAATTCTTCAGGGAGAGATGAGATAAAAATGAAACTACAGACAAAAAAATTCATACAAGTCCTCGTTGCAATTGCAGCGTTTTCACTTGTAGCGGGCAATATAACTGTTGCTAATGCTGCAGCCAAAAAAACAATTACTTGCTACAAGGGAACTGTTGTTAAGAAAGTAACTGCAGCAAAACCAAAGTGCCCAACTGGTTATTCAACAAAAAAGCCAGCAGCAAAACCTGCAGCAACAACAGCTACAAAGGCCGGATCCGTTGCTTTTGCAGGAACATATAAGGGAAAGATTTCAATCCTCTTTGGTGATGGCAATCTGATTCAAGTCACCAAAGTTGATGGAACCGGGACAGGTAACGTCAGTGGATTAAGTGCGATGAGTGGTTCAGCTTCATCAGCACCAGCAAATCTGTGCGACAACTTTGATGGCAAAGGTGTCATTAGTGGTGGCGGAAATACTTTGAACTTAACTTTTGATTCATCATCACAAGGTTGTGCAGATTCTGATTCAGCGCCAGCAACAATCACAATCAAAGGAAGCGCGAAGGTCACAGGCGGTACTGGCAAATTTGCAGGTGCTTCAGGAACACTCACTGTTAAAGGGACCTTTGATATCAATAGCAAAGGAATTGTTAATACATCTGAATCAACAAGCTTTGTTTTGGATTTATCAGGAAATATAACAACTAAATAGTTTGACCTACGCACAACAAGGAGGAGAGAAATGAAGAAAATGATCGCAGGAATCGCAATCGGGGCTATGGCTTTGGTTGGCGGTGCATTTGGTGCAGGGGCAGCAGTAGCAGCTCCTGCCGAATCAACGTTGGTTTTATCTGGTGGTAGTGGTGTTTTCCAACTTGATCCAATCGTTATCAATGCAACTGCAAGTGCACCCGGAACTGTAGCTTTCAAACTTGCTGGCACAGTAATTGTTGGTTGCAACGAAGTCGCTACAACTACAGTTGCGCCCTTTATTGCTAAATGTTCTTGGGTACCAACAGCTGCAGGTGCGGCAGCGCTTTCTGGAGTATTAACTCCAGCAGATGCAGCGAATTTCGCTTCCGCAACTTCACCCACACTGAATGTAAAAGTTGGCTTACCCACCCAAGGGGTTGTTTCACCTATCCATATCTATGTAGATACTGTTTTAGCTAGTGGAACATCTGGCGCACTTGGACCTCGCTTTGGCGTTAGCTGCGCAATTACCAACGAATACATCGTTGGTCAGGGAATTGTTTTTCGTGTATATGCAAACAACTCTGATCAAGGTGGTGCAGTAATGGATTCAAAAAATACTGCTAAAGCCTATATAGAAATCGCTGGTGTAAAAGATCCAATTGCCCTTTCTTATGGAAATCACAGTGGAATCGCATTTTGGACTGCAGTTCTAAAAACAGGCGTTGCTCCTTTGTATAACACATTAGGAGTTATCAACTACAAAGTAACAATAGTTGCTAAAGATTCATCAACTATGAAAGTTCTTTCTACAAAACTAGTCCCTCGTGTAGTTGATGGGAAACGCGTAAAAAGCGACTATGGCCGCCAAGTTTATGACCGAGTCAGCTATTACCGCACAGTAACAATTAATCCTGTACTCAAAGGTGCAACAGGAGTTTTCACACCAAACTGGACAGCCGCATCAATGCTTACGCTGTTTGCGCTTCCAACTGTATAAAGAGAGCAATTTTAACTACATATTTAAGAACGGAGAGATCGTGAAACTAGAATCAAAAACTCTAAAAGTACTTAGTACAGCGGTGCTTGGGTTGGCAATAATGTCGCCAGCACAAGCCGCTGATACTGCAACGACACTGATCAATTTAACAGCTCCATCAGATATTGCTGGAGTAGCTGCTCTTCCTTTCACGGGCGTAACGGCTGAAGCTTTTACACTTCCAGAACCAAGTGCCAACTTAACTGTGACTCCTCAGCAGGGATACATCGGTGATGCCTTCTCTGTATCAGGCACAGGCCTAGTTGCTAACACAGAGTTAACTTTGGTGTGGGGAACAAGCAATGCAACGTGGGTAGCAGATGTATTACCGAACTCCGTTAATTACATGGGAGTTAAGTTCACCAAAGTAAATATCGTGATGGCTAAAGTAACAACTGATGCAAACGGAGCATTTACTTATAAGTCAAAGGTCCCATCAGATTTTGGTGGAATTCATGATATTTATGCAGTGTTCAACGGAGCATCGATTGCCCATGGTGGATATCAAATAAGTCGTAAAGTTTCGATCTCACCTGCAAGCGGACCAATTGGTACGCCAATCACCGTTACATATACGGGATTAGGCGCCAGTCTTTATACGGCTGGTGGCTCTGTGCTGTGGGATAACAACTTCGCAGGTGAAGTACAAGCGTTATGGACTCGCGGAACTGCTAAAGCTGTAATTCGTGCTTCGGGGGCTGTTGGCAACCATGTATTGCAAGTACAAGATGGAATCGGAATAACGTATTTGAACATTATTCAATCACCGGTTCCATTTGCAAATGGTGGGTTTGCTAACTTTCGAATTACTAAGGATGCAGGAGCACCAGCTGCATATATTGTCTATCCAAAGAAAACTACACCTACTGTTTCACTTCGCACAACGCTGACGAACTTAGGTCTTGATCCCGCATCGAATGCAGTTGCAACTCTTTCAAAAAATGAAGGAGTTGTTGGGTCAAAAACAACGATAAATGTTAAAGGTATGGTCTCAACTGGAGTTCATACACTTGTTTGGTCAACCGTTGTAGGTAGCCGAGTTAACTGCCCAACAAGCACTTGCTGGATTTATAATCCGATTCCATTAGGAACTGTGGATGTTACATCTGCTGATTTCTCTAAGGAAGTTGAAATTCCAGATAATTTAGGTGGATTCCATGTTATCCAAATCAAAAAGGGTGATGTCGTTGAAGCTCAAGTTCCATTCTATGTACAAGAAAGTATTTTCAACTACACAGATAAAAATGGAAAAATCCTAAGCGCTGGTATTGCAAAGGCAGATTCAACTCCAATTCCTGAATCACGCAATGGCGCAGGAGTCCCAACCAATAAGTTCAAAGTTGGTGAAGAATTCACAATTGCCATGAAAGGTATTGGCTGGACTCAGCTAGATAACACTTTGGCTGTTACTTATGACAATAGCTACATTGGTTACGGATGTGGATTTAATTCCAATGGTTATATGGTGATTCACTTGCGAGCAACAGGAGCTCCAGGAACACACATCATTGATTTGCATCCACTGATGTATACCAACCAGCCTTCATTTGCCGGCACTCCTTATGGGATGCTTCCAATCTTGACTGCCGATCGTGATTTTCCAGGTCTAGCACTTGGTTATCAACTTCCATCAGTTCACTTCGCAATAACAGTCACTAAGTAGGTTTTACTTACGTTCAAGCCTCGCTTCTGGTAACTCCAGGGGCGAGGCTTTTACTTTTAAGACAACTGCAAATCTTTGCGGCAGCCACCAGTTCCAGCGGCCGAATAGGACCATAGAACTTGGCAGAAGAAGTCCACGAATAATTGTGGCATCCATAATAATTCCAATGGCTAATCCAATTCCTAACTCCTGCAAGCCGGCAAAATGACCAAAAACAAAACCGCTCAAGGCTCCAACAAGAATTATTGCTGCACCGGTCACTACTCCACTTGTATTGGCAATTCCGGTAATGATTGCCTCATTATTTGAAGCACCTGCATCTTTGGCTTCTCGCATGCGTGACACCAAGAAAATCTCATAATCCATGGATAGCCCAAAGAGAACAGCAAACATAAAGATTAGAACCCAAGCTTCAATTTGATCTAATTGATAGGTACCGAGCAAGCTAGATGCAAAGCCGTACTTAAAGACGGCAACAAGAATAGAAAAGGCGATAGAGATTGAGATCAGATCCATAAATATTGCTTTAATGGGTAAAACTATTGATCTAAATGCTCTAGCCAATAACAAGAATGCAATCAGCAGAACGATGAAAATGATTGCGGGCAAACTGCCGAGAATTGCATCAATCAAATCAACGCCTTGGGCAGGGGAGCCACCCAGATAAATCTGTGTATCGGTTGGAAAACCTTTGGCTGCTTCTATCTGTGTACGGATATTGCGAACTAATTCTCTGGTTTTCTTATCACCGATTGCATCCTTGCCCACAACATATAGGCGAATGAATTGCCCTGATGTGTCCACATAATCAGATTGCTTACCCGATGCCACCATGAAAACCTGGGGCATTGTTGAAAGTGAAGTGGCTAGCGCTAAACGTGCAACGTCAACTTGTTGTGATGTTTCCAAATATGGTGAACCTAAATCAATAACAATTTCATTTGGTGTAATGACACCCGGTCCAATTTTCTTTGTTATGTCATTAAGTACAGCCCCGGATTCAAGGTTAGTTGGAATTGCGGTGAGCGAACTTGGAGTAATTTCTAATTTGAAAACAAGTGATGCAGCAAGGAGTAATACGATCAGCGAGAATGCGCATACTGATTTAGCGCGGGGAACAACCCAATGAGCAAGCCGCGCCCACTGACCTGCAATCGGGTCTTTCTTGCCCAAGATGCCTTGAAATCCGTCGCTAAATACTCTTTCACCTAATATGGAAAGCAGAACTGGTTGCAGAGTTAACGCAGCAATCACACTTACAAGTGGAGTTAAAATGCCTGCAACACCCAGAGACCGCACAAAAGGAACTGGAACCAATAGCAGTGACGATAGGGCAACAGAAACGGTTGAGCCGGATAAAACAACGGTGCGACCTGCAGTTTGCATCATGCGCATAATTGCCACATCGTGATCAGCGTTATTAAGTAGTTCTCGCCGATACCTGTGGACCATGAGTAGTGAATAATCTATTGCGAGCCCAAGTCCTATGAGTTCAACAATATTTGGAATATAGAGCACCATTAAGAATCGTTGAGCTAAGAGATAAATAAAGCCTAGAGAAAACGCGACTGATGCAGTAGCAAAAATAAGTGGAATAAATATGGCCCACGTTGAACCAAGTAAAAGAAGCAATAGCAGCAGCGCAAGAATAATTGCCACAATTTGACCACGTTGTAAATCGCGGGCCAGTACTGGTGTGACATCGTGTTCGATTGCCGGTGGGCCAGTTATCTGCGCACCTACCAAACCTTGTTCAACTAAAGCTGCCCTTAATGTAGATGTGTATTCCGCGGCCTTAACCAAAGAAAGGGGTGTAGTAACGTTGGTATACAGCGTTCCGACTAAAGATTTTTGTGCACCTATGTGTGCGCCAGGAATAACTTGACTCGCTTTTTCCAGTGATCTCTTAATATCTCCCAGCTGCGCCTCGGTTGCATTTGTGTATTTATAAATAACGGTAAAGGTGCCTTCGGTATTTTCTCCAAAGTGTTGAGCTAGTAAGGTGTTGGCTTTTTCAGATTGGCTACCAGGAACATTAAGAGACGTAGTTAAATACTGATTGAGGTTTGCTGCAGCAATTAATCCAACTATGGTGATCGCAAGCCAGATTGCCAGTATCGGAACCCGATGGCGAAGCACACGTTGAACCCAACTTTCTAGCACTTCAGTAGTGTATTGATTTGCAGTTGCTGGCTATTGGCATTACGATTTAGACGTTTAAGGGGAGTACCTCGCTACAGCTACCTCGTCAATACGGTGTAAAAACCCGGGGCGCTGGCCGTTTATTCGGTTAGGGAGACCTTGACCATGTTGTATTCATGGCTATCAAGGGAGAAATTCATGCAGGTTTCAACGCTCATCTGGACAGTAACTATTGCACTGATTCTGGGTTTGATTTTAATTGATCTATTTACATCATCTCGCAAAGCTCACGATGTTAAGTTCAAAGAAGCGGTTGCTTGGACAGTTTTTTATGTCAGCGTTTCAGTCGCATTTGGGATTTGGGTCTGGTCATACTTTGGCTCCACCTTCGGAACTGAATTTTTTGCCGCATATTTAGTTGAGTACTCACTCTCCATCGATAACTTGTTTATCTTTGTCATCATTTTGGCTCAGTTTGCAGTTCCTAGTATTTATCACCAAAGAATTCTTCTTATTGGTGTGATGTTGGCATTGGTATTTAGGGCCGTCTTTATTTCAATTGGCGCAGTTGCAATTTCGGCATTCTCTTTTACCTTTGCAATATTTGGCGCAATTCTTATCTGGACTGGAATCGGACTATACAAACATTGGGATGAAGATCCTGAACCAAATGATAATCTGATGGTTCGCACCTTAAGAAAACGCATGTCTATGGTGGATGAATTCCATGGTTCGAAACTGTTCATCAAAATTAGCGGCAAGCGCTTTGCTACTCCAATGTTCTTAGTCATTATTGCTATTGCATCAACGGACTTGCTGTTTGCTCTAGATTCAATTCCGGCAACTTTCGGCGTGACTTCCCAAACTTTCCTGGTATTTACTGCCAATGCTTTCGCACTACTTGGACTGCGCGCTTTGTACTTCTTACTCAAAGGCCTACTGGATAAGTTAATTTACCTATCACTAGGACTTTCATTTATTTTGATGTTTATTGGCGTTAAATTAATGCTTACTTACGCCCATGAGGTCTTCCATAATGTTCCAAAAATTCCAACGCCTATCAGCCTTGCAGTTATTGCAACAATTTTACTGATATCAACTGTTGCTAGTTTGATTAAGAGCAAGCAGCATCCTGAGATGAAGGCTCACCCTGGACGTGTCACCGGCCATAAAGAAGTGGATGACAAATGAAGAAGAATTGGCTGCTATTGCCTAAAAGGTTGAGGCAGGTGATTGCTTTTTCTCTTGGATCATTCTTGGTGTTACTCGGCTTGGTCTTAGTAGTTCTTCCGGGCCCATTTACTATGCCACTAGTTATTGCTGGGTTAGTCGTTCTAGCACTTGAATTTGCTTGGGCTGAAAGACTGTTGATCAAAGCTAAACATCATGCAAGCAAGATTGTGCCCAAGAAATACAAGAAGTAAGTAGGGCATAATTGCCCAATGCCTCACAACATCACATGCGTTGAACTACATGCTGATGAGTGGGCACGTCTGCGAAATATTCGCTTAGAGTCATTGCAAGAAAGCCCGCACGCATTTGGTGGCACTTATGAGAATGAAAAGCTTTTTGATGAAGCCAGGTGGCGCTTAGATTTTGATAAACAAGCGTTCATAGTCGCCTCCGTTGATGGTGTTGACGCAGCAATGATGTATGTGGAAAATCTTGAAGGAGATTTTGGCGCAACTTGTTGGATAGGTGGATGTTGGTCTGATCCTAATTTTCGTGGATCCGGATTAATGCGTGCAATGTTTGAATTTATTGATGCTCAAGCAGATTCACGCAGTTGGTCGGTTCAAGGATTAGGCGTGTGGGCCGATAATGATTTGGCAATTACGGCTTATGAAAAACTAGGTTTTGTTGAGATGGGCGGGCCACAACCAAGTAGCCGGCAACTAGGAAAGTTTTATCAACGAATGATTAGGAAAACTAGCGGAGTTTAAATCTCTGAGGATTGATAGTTAGCTTTTGCTAGCCAGTCCGGATTAATTTCAACGCCCCACCCTGGAGCTTGTGGGATCTGAACTTTCCCGTCTTCAATTGCAAATGGATTTCCAAGGAATAAGTCTTTTTGAAGAGGATAGTAATCAAAGCCTTCGATAGAAAACTCCAGGTACTTACCAGGATTAGGAATTGCACCCAGTAAGTGCATAGTGCAGATAGTCACAAGTGAAAGGTTGGCGCTATGTGGCGTGATTGGCATTCCTGCTTTATTGGCCATATCTACTACTTTTAGTGTTCGCCAGATTCCGCCCATATACATAATGTCTGGCTGCAAAATATCTACAGCACGCATATCAATCATGCGCTTCCACGTGGATAGGTCCCAATCTTGTTCGCCCCCGGTGACATCAATATTTAACGCATCAGTTACTTCTTTAGTTTCTTCAAGCTCCCAATATTTACAAGGCTCTTCAAAGTGGCTAATACCGTTTGCTTCTAAGAGTGCACCGACTTCAATAGCGCGTTTAGGGGAGAAGCCACTGTTGCCATCTACTAACTTTGAAATCCCATCACCGAGTGCATGTGAAACTACGGGTACAACTTCTTCAGTTCGCCCTGGCCACTCATCGATGTCATTTCCGCACTCTGCTCCCACGCGCCATTTGAAAGCATCAAATCCAAACTCATCACGTAGTTTTACTAATCGCGCAGCTTCATCCTTTGGCGAAATATCACGGCGCATAGAAGATGCATACGTCCGTAGCTTCTTTGCACTTCCGCCAAGTAGTTCTACGACTGGCTTACCTTCAACTTTGCCGCGCAGATCCCACAGCGCTGTATCTAAACCGGCATTTGCACGGGCACGATAACTGCCCGGAAATTTATGTTCACGGGCTTCAACCAAAGTAACAAGGGCTCCAATATCAGACGCATCTTTTCCTAAAACCCAGGGTGCAACTTGGCGATGAAAAATTTGCGCAGTGATGTCAGAGTGATAGTTGGATGTCTGTCCCCATCCGATGTGACCATCGGATGTAGTTATCTTTACAAAGCAGACAAATTCGTTAGCAAAAGTTTCTATCTTTGTAATTGAGCCAAAGATCATCCCGCAGCTTTCACGAAAACTGGCATATCTAGAAGTGAGACAGAAACTGAGGCGCCTGCGCCAATTCCGGCAGCATCCAAGCTAGGAAGCTGGGCCGTGACTTTAGTTCCATCATTCATGGTGATATTTAAGCGGCATGAAGCGCCAAGGAAACTTGCTGCAGCAACTTTGCCGTTTCCTGAATTATTTGCAACGACATCCAAACTTTCAGGCCGAACCAAAGCAATTCCTGTGCCAGAGGTGACTGAACCTGGAAGAGTTTTGACGACACTTCCTAGAATTTCAATTGAACCGCCAGAGACCTTGCCAGAGATTGGATTGGTTAATCCAACGAACTCAGCAACAAATGATGTCTTTGGGCGATCATAAAGCTCTGATGGAGCGGCGATTTGTTCTAGCTGACCGTTACGCATTACTCCTACGCGGTCAGCAATACTGAGTGCTTCTTCTTGATCGTGAGTTACAAATAATGTCGTAGTTCCAAGTTCCATTTGAATACGGCGGATTTCTTCGCGCAACTGTGTGCGCACTTTGGCATCTAGTGCTGATAGCGGTTCGTCAAGAAGCAAAACCTTTGGAGAAATCGCAAGCGCTCGAGCTAGGGCTACACGCTGTTGTTGTCCGCCTGATAATTGATGTGGGTAGTGATTTGCGTGTGTCGAAAGTCCAACAAGATCTAGAAGTTCAGCAGAGCGTGCTTTGCGTTTATCGCCGGCGGTTTTGTGGGCTTTAAGTTTTAAGCCATATTCAACGTTTTCGCGGGCAGTCATATGTGGGAAGAGTGAGTAAGCCTGGAAAACCATTCCCATTCCTCGCTTATTGGCGTTTTGGAAAGTTACATCTTTGCCATCAACAATGAGTTGACCACGGTCTAACTCTTGCAAGCCCGCTAGTGCCCGCAGCGCAGTTGTTTTACCGCAACCAGATGGCCCAAGGAGTGCGACGAGTTCACCTTGTGCGATGTCAAGGCTAAGACCATCGAGTGCTCTGACCTTTCCAAAATACTTGGCGAGATCAACTAGTTGTACATATGTCGAGGAGCTCAACTTATGGTCCTTTCGATTCAGACGAGGTCAACGTCAAGGACTTTACCTTGACGTTTTTTTGTTGGAATGGCTAGAAGTAATATAAGAACAAAGAGAATGGACGCTAGGGACACCGCAACGGCAACGTTTCCATTAGTGCGACCGATTTGTGCAATTACAACCTGGAAAGTCTTGTAGTTGAGAATATTTGAAATCGTAAACTCACCCATCACCAAGGCAATAGCGATAAAGGAACCATTGATGATCCCAGTCTTAATTGTTGGCATGATGATTCCAAAAATAACTCGAGACGTGTTTGCACCTAATGTACGTGCTGCTTCGGCCAGAGTATGAATATCTACTGCATCTAGTGCTGCCGACAATGAACGGTAGGTATAAGGCAAAATCAACATCGAATAAACACCAGATAGCGTGATGGGGGATTCAGTTAAGTGGATCGAAATCCAGCGATAGAGAGGTGCAATACCAACCACGATAACAATTGCTGGAATAGCTAGAGGAAGAAGGCAAAGAAGTTCGAATGGTCTGCGCAGAAGTGGCAGCTTTAGATGCACCCATATCGCAGTTGGCACGATGAGAAACAAAATTAGCGACATAACAATCGCGGCAGTGATAAGTGATCGAGCAATTGAGATCATTAAATCTGGCTGAGAAGGAATTATCTGCCAGGCTCGAAATGTGCGTCCTTTATCCTGGAAACCAAAAGGTTTTGTTGAGAAATCAAACATTGCATAGAGCGGCACCATTAAGTAAGCACCGACTACGGAAATAATTGACCAACGCCAAATGCGCACGCCCCATGACTTCTTCATCGACGCTGTTCCCATCTACTCACACGGCGGCGAAGAAGGGCATAGAAAGTCATCGCAATAATTACAACAACAACCATATAGAACGATAAAGACTTTGCCTCAGCAGGATTTGCTCCACCAGTCTCACTAGTTAATGCCGTAGCGATTTGAAGTGGTGTTAAGAAATCAGATAAGTTAATCAAAGTTGCCGCAGTTGCATAAGCAGAGAAAGAGTTAACAAATAGCAAGAGTGCAGCGCCAGCAAATGAAGGCGTGAGAATAGGAATACCAATTCGAAGCCAGTATTCCCATGCTTTTCCGCCTAGGGCATCCGATGCTTCACGCCACTGAGGCCTAAGGTTTTCAAGAGTTGGCAAGAAAACTAAAACCATGAGAGGGATCTGGAAAAAAGTATAAAGAACGCTCAAACCCAACATTCCATAGAGCCATGAAGCATCAGCTAAGAAAGTATTCGGTGCATACTTAACTGCGATATTTGCGATGAGTCCGTTAAAACCGAAAGTTGCTAAGAATGCAAAAGTTAACATCACGCCACCGAACTGGGCGAGCACGGAGCTCAAAGCCACAGATAAACGGTAGAAGAAACCATCACGCTTGCCATTAACTATTGCCCAGGCAAAGAGGCCACCCAAAATTGCACCTGCCAATGCAGTTTTTATTGAGATTTCAAGTGAATTGGCAAATGCATGTCGGGCAACAGGTGAATTAAAAACTTGCTTTAAAACAGAAGTGCTAAATTTGCCGTAATTATCTTGAAACGCTCCCGATGCAACATTCCAAGTCGGATAGAGAAGAAATAATCCGCTGACTATAAGAAAAGGAATTACACCAAGGTATGCGCTTTTACTGCGCCAATACCGAGAACCGGTCCTGTCAGTGACAGGACCGGTTCCCTTGTATTGAATCTGAGTCAATTGAATTGACTTCTTACTTCGTTCCTACAGCTGCAGGCCATGCAGTCTTTAGGTAAGCACGAGCTGCGGTAGTTTGTTCGGCAGTTGCCTTTTCAGCAAGAACCTTGCTCACACCGATAGATGCTTTACCTTCTGCAGATGCGCGACCAGTCTTTAGTAGCCATACCCAAAGAGTTGGAGTTGCTCCACCCTTAGCCCAGACAGTTGCACCTGTTTCGCCTAGTGTGTATTCCATCCATAGACGTGCACAAGCTGGGTGTGGTGCCCATGCAGACACTGCGCTGTTGTATGTAGAACCAACTGCTGCAGGTGTGTACATCTTCCATACCTTGCCTGCTGCTGCCATGGCCTTTACAACGCCAGCTTGAATATAACCATTATCGATTACAACTGGTGTCTGACCTGAAGCGATTGTTGCTTCAGTTGGGTTAACGTTGATGAAGTTTCCTGCATCCGTCAACTTCTTGAAGAACGCAGTTCCCTTTGTGACATCGTCAAATGTTCCACCAAGAGCCTTGTTGATCATGAAGATACCGTTCATTGCAGCTGAAGAGCCTAGTGGATCTCCGTTAAGAGCAATCTTGCCCTTGAACTTAGGAAGTAATAGGTCGTTAAGAGATGTGATTGTTCCCAATTCTCCGCTGTAACCAATTGTCATTGTTCCTGTGTAGTTAGGTGAAACTTGTGCGCTTGGATCAATTGATTGTGCAAACTGCAAATACTTCCAATTTTTTGTCTTGTAAGGAGCAAAAGTACCTGTATTGAGGTATTTGACTGCGACTGCTAGTCCGATATCGAATACATCAGGTGAACGATTAGTTCCCTTGAGAGTTACAGCTGCATCGATTTCTTCCTGTGATGAACCTTCAGGGTTAGCTTCATCGATCTTGACGCCATACTTCTTTTTGAATCCATCAATCATGTCACCGTAGTTTGCCCAGTAAAGAGGCAAAGCGATTACGTTGAGTTGTCCTTCTTTCCTACATGCAGCTTCAAGACCGGCAAGACCGCCACCTTGTGAGGCGTTGGTGATCTTTGAGTAATCTCTAGCAGCTGATGCAGAAGTAGCGCTAATTGCTGGGATTGCAAGTGCAACAATAACTGCCGCAGCTACAGATCCGCTAGTTAGTTTTGAAAACTTCACTACGTTCCTCCTAGTTGTAAGTGGTATGTGTTTTGTCATACATCCCTACCTATTGAAGTACACGTGTTGACTGCAATAGGTCTGGAATTTTGTACTTACGTAAAACGCACTTAGTCAAAGACCAGTACGTTTCGCGCTCCTTCCCCAGCTCTTAAACGATCAAAAGCTGAATTGAGACCTTCCAAACCTATCCGCTCAGATATGAGTTCGTCTAGGAATAGTTCGCCATTTAGATAACTATTTACTAACGCTGGTACATCTTTTCGCAGGTTTGCTGAGCCAAAGTAGCAACCTTTGATTGACTGTTCGTTGACGAAAGGGCCTGCATCGAGCGTGATGGTTGCGCCATTCTTCATAAGACCTACCAAAATCAGGGTTCCATCGACTCCCACAGTGCCCCAGGCTTGTTGGATGGTGCTTTCGCGTCCCAGCGCTTCAAAGGCGTAGTCCACGCCACCACAGATCTCTTTAACCAAGGGCACTGGATCAGAAGTTGCACCATTAATTACATGGGTTGCACCAACCTTCTTAGCTAAATCAAGTTTTTCTTGAGTCACATCAATTGCAATAATTGTTGTTGCACCAGCCATACGTGCACCTTGAACAATGTTTAAACCAACGCCGCCACAACCAAATACTGCAACCGTTGAACCAGGTTTAACTTTGGCAGTATTCATTACAGCGCCATACCCGGTAAGTACTGCGCAACTAATTAACGCTGCACGATCAAGTGGCATCTCTTTAGGAATTACAACTGCGCCCGATGCTGGAACAACTACATATTCTGCAAATGAAGCAACAGTTAAGAAATGATTAAGTTTTTCACCATTTTGTGAAAGACGTGATGTGCCATCAAATAAGCCCCCAACTGACATCGCATTACCTGCAGTGGAGCAATAGTTAGGACGTCCACTTGTGCAATATTCACATGTTCCACAGCTGGGAACGATGGACATGATGACGTGATCACCAACTGCAACACCGCTTACATCAGGTCCAACTTCAACAACTACGCCGGCAGCTTCATGACCGATGACTGCTGGGAAGGGAACCAATTTGCGCTTGCCATCAACAGCATTTAAATCACTTGCACATAATCCACTTGCAGCAACTTTTACTAAGAGTTCTCCAGATTTAGGCGTATCAAGTTCAACTTCACGGACTTCAAATTGGGAACCGATACCATCTAGAACTGCTGCCTTCATTTTCACAAACTAGCCCCTTAGAAATTCATGACCTACTTCAATAAGCAAAAGACTAACCCTTGACATGTGTCAGAAGTGCCAAAAAAAGGATTTAAAATCTGAGTGTTCACCCAAAAGTAATGATTAATTCAGGTCCACCCACGTGGTCTTGAGCGCGCTGTAGGCATCAAGGGCATGCAAAGACTTGTCGCGACCAGCACCAGAAGCGCCAAAACCGCCAAATGGGGTGATGACATCGAGCATGTCAAAAGTATTTACCCAGACAGTTCCGGCACGAAGTTTGCGCGCAAATTTGTGAGCACGTGCAACGTTGTTAGTCCAGACTGATGCTGCAAGTCCGTACTCGGTTCCATTTGCAATCTGCAAAGCTTCGGCTTCATCTTTTGCATCGATAGCAACTAGTACTGGACCAAAGATTTCTTCTTGTGCAAGACGTGAACCCGGTTTAACGTTGTCAATCAACGTTGGCTTGATAAGTAAATCTTTGCCAGTTGTTTTTTGACCCCCAAAAATAGTTTTTTCACCATCTTGACCAACAAGGTCGAGATAAGCATTAACGCGATCTCGTTGTAGTTCAGATACCAGACCTGCCATCTGTGTTGTTGGGTCAAATTGATTTCCAACAACAAATGATTCTAGGAACTTATGAAGATGCGAGAACAACTCTTCTTTAACGCCTTTTTCTACGATGATGCGTGATCCGGCGTTACATGTTTGGCCAGCGTTGTAATAGATGGCCCATGCAATAGTTGACGCTGCCGCTTCTAAATCAGTGCAGTCATTGAGAACTACTTGAGGGCTTTTGCCACCGAGTTCTAGTGAAACTTGCTTCATGTTTGATTCGGCGGCGTATTGCATCATCTTGCGACCCGTTGGACCACTGCCGGTAAATGCAATCTTTGCAACATCCATGTGGCGTGCAAGTGCTTGACCGGCTTCAGATCCAAGACCTGGAACAACGTTGAATACACCTGCAGGTAAACCTGCAGCAACCGCTAGCTCTGCCATTTTTAACGCACTTAAAGAGGAATTTTCAGCAGGTTTAACAACAATGCTGTTACCCATGGCCAAGGCTGGACCTAATTTCCAACTTGTAATCATCATTGGGTAGTTCCAAGGTACTACCGCGCCAATAACACCAAGTGGTTCACGCGTGATCATTGCTAATGCATTGCGTGGTGCTGGAGCAATTTCGTCATATGTCTTATCAATAGTTTCGCCATACCACTGGATCACTCGTGCAGAATTTGGAGCATCAACGCTTAATGCATCTCCAATAGGGCGACCTGTATCAACTGCTTCAAGTAGGGCTAATTCTTCGCGGTGTTCATTTAAGAGTTGCGCCCAACGCAACATGATTGACTTCTTATCGCGCGGATTCATTTCACTCCAGATACCAGAGTCGAAAGCTTTTTTAGCTGATGCAACGGCACGGTTTATATCCTCGCTATCACCGGATGCAACGTTACAAATCAAATGTCCACCACTTGGCGAATGATTCTCAAATGTTTTTCCACTAGCAGCATCAACGAATTTTCCATCGATGAAAATCTGTGATTGTGGTTTTAGATCAATTGCGCGCTGTTGCCAAGTTTTCGTATCGGACATAAGAGAGATGCTATATGGTCAAAGTTAATTTCTAGTAACGCGGTAGGTCAAAAGCGATAAGTCGGTGGCATAAGCGATGCGCACTCCAGCAGCTTTAGTTGTTGCCAAACCTTCAAGAATCTGTGCAGTCAGAACTTCACCCGGGGCAACCACAGCAACACCAGGGGGATACGGGGCAATTAAGTCAGCAGAAATTCGACCCACGCAATCTTTGGCTGCAACCATTTCGGTATCAGCAAAGTAAGCATCTCGCATGGAAATGGCAACCGATGGAACAACTGACCAACTCAATGATGTGGCAGTAGGACGCGGGTTTGTTTTTAGTGAAGCAAGAATTGGAATAAGTACCTGGGCTAGATGATCAAACTCTTCGATTGAATCTGCCAACGTTGCCAAGAAAACAACCGTATCGCTATCGGCCATTTCGACACGAATTCCTTGTGCTTGCAATTTCTTCTCAATTTCAACTCCGGATGCACCTAATTGATTCGCGCGCAAAACAATCTTGGCCGGATCAAAACGGCCTGGGGCAAAATCGCCCGGATTTAAAAATACTGGCAAATCAAAGTGTGATTGGACTTTAGCTTTGAAGTTTTCAACATTGGTGACGAGTTGTGTAATCAGCTCATCTCCGCGAGTTTGCAGCAAGGCGCGACAGCCATCAATTGATGCCAGGGGAGCACCAGCAGGTGAAGTCGTGTGGGTTGTTTCAAAACTTTGTTCGATGCGCTCAAGATTAAGAAGTTTTCCTTGTGCAAGCAATAACGCTGATGCGCTGTATCCAGGCAAAGCTTTGTGCACGCTAGTAATCAATGCATCAGCACCCATTTGCAAGCAGTGTTGTGGAGTCAATGAGGAAAAACCGAAATGTCCACCCCATGCTGCATCGACAATCACTGGAATTGAATATGCATGTGCGCTTTTAATTAACGCAGGTAAATCAGACAAGGTACCCAAATAACCTGGCTCAGTGAGCAAAAGTGCAATCGGTTTTTGATTAATTATCTTTTCAAACTCTTCTACCGAAATTCCTGTTGGCACCCCTGTTGCTAAATCAATTTTAGGTGATAGCCAGATGGGTTCTAATCCGGCTAATACAAGTGCGCTCAGTATTGATCGATGAGCTGTTCTTGAAAGTGCAACCTTGTCTCCGGGTTTTCCTAGCGCTAAGACAATTGCTTGATTTGCATGTGTTGATCCACCAGTTGAAAAACGTGCAAAGTCGGCGCCCCACAAAGTGGCGGCTAACGCCTCAGCCTTTTTTAACGTCTGGTTGGTTAACTTAATTTCATCTAAGCCACCATATAAAGGCGTATCACCATCAACGACTATCCCTAAGCCGGCATCTAAGCGGGATGCGCGCTGTTTGTGACCTGGGATTGTGAAAGGCGTGCGTTTGGTTTCAAAGTAGGAAAGGTAGGCATCTAGCAGCGGTGCCGAATCTCTCATTGAACTCATAGCGCCAAGGGTAACTACTAGGCGCTCTGGGCGGAAATGAGGCCTTAGACTTTTCCCATGACCACACTTACGAATCTGACTCAAGAACGTCGCTTGGTTACTGCTATTCCGGGACCAAAATCTACTGAGGCGCTTAAGCGTCGCACGGAAGCGGTTTCTGGGGGATTGGGTATGGCGATTCCAGTTGTAATCGAACGCGCAAGTGATGCGATCTTGCTTGATATCGATGGCAATCAGATTATTGATTTAGGTTCAGGTATTGGTGTTACTGGTGTTGGTAACTCAGCACAACGTGTAGTTGATCGCGTGATCGAGCAAGTACAGGCATTTACTCATACCTGTTTCACAGTTGCCCCATACATGAACTACATCGAAGTATGCGAAAAATTAAATGCAATGACACCTGGTTCACATAAGAAAAAGTCTTTGCTTGTTAACTCAGGTGCTGAAGCAGTTGAAAACGCGGTCAAGATTGCGCGTCACTTCACAAAGCGTCCAGCAATCGTAGTTTTTGAACATAGCTATCACGGCCGTACAAATTTAACTATGGCGTTAACTGCTAAAAACATGCCTTACAAGGAGGGCTTTGGTCCTTTTGCCCCCGAGGTCTATCGCGTTCCTATGCCTTATTCATTCCACTGGGTAGGTGATCAAGCAACGATTACTGAAGATGCCATAGAAATGGTCACACATAAAATTAATAAAGAAATCGGAGCACATAACGTAGCTGCGATTTTGATTGAACCAATTCAAGGTGAAGGTGGATTTATTGTTCCACCTAAAGGTTTCCTACCTGCGCTCGCAAAATATTCAAAAGACAATGGCATCATTTTTATTGCCGATGAAGTTCAGACTGGCTTTGCCCGTACTGGCCATATGTTTGCAGTAGAAGAAGAAGGCGTTGTACCTGACATGGTTGTAACGGCTAAAGGAATAGCTGGTGGACTTCCACTTGCGGCTGTCACAGGACGCGCAGATGTAATGGATTCAGTTCACGCATCTGGTCTTGGTGGTACCTATGGTGGAAATCCAATCGCATGTGCCGCAGCCCTTGGCGCAATGGAAACTATGGAAGAAGAAAACTTGGTTGCCCGTGCACAGCACATCGGCGAAATTTTAGGATCTTCACTTCGCGCACTTGCTAAGAAATATCCAGTTATTGGTGAAGTTCGTGGTCGAGGAGCAATGCAGGCAATTGAATTAGTAGAGCCAGGAACTAAGAATCCAAATACAGCAGCGATGAACGCAGTTGTTAAATACTGCCAGAGCCAAGGGGTATTAGTTCTTACCGCTGGAACTTACTCAAATGTTGTGCGTTTCTTGCCACCGCTGGTTATAACAGATGAGCTTCTCAAGGATGCACTCAGCGTTCTTGATGATGCTTTTGCTTCCCTTTAATTCTCTAACTTGTAACCCAGACCGCGAATGGTCTGAATCAAAACAGGATTAGCGGGATCGGCTTCAATCTTTGATCGCAAACGCTTGATATGTACATCCAGCGTCTTTGTATCGCCAAAGTAATCCCCACCCCAGACGCGATCAATGAGCTGAGAACGCGTTAACACTCGACCAGCATTTCGCACTAAATACTCCAAAAGTTCAAATTCTTTAAGAGGAAGTGCAACTGGTGCACCATTAAGCGTTACTTGGTGCTTAGCAGTATCTATTTTTATTGAACCAGCAGTATGAATATCGGATGCATCAGCAGTTTCTAGATCATTCGAGTTACGTCGCAGAACAGCTTTGATTCGAGCAATTAATTCTCTGGATGAATAAGGTTTGGTTACATAATCATCGGCGCCAAGTTCTAGCCCAACGACCTTATCGATTTCAGCATCTTTTGCGGTGAGCATGATTATTGGAACTTGTGAACTCATTCGAATAGAACGGCAGACATCAATTCCTGAAACTTCTGGAATCATTAAATCGAGCAGGATTAGGTCTGCTCCGTGGGCTGCAAATTTATCCAATGCTTCGCGCCCTGTTTGGGCAACTTCAACTTCGTATCCTTCTTTAGTAAGTAAAAACTCAAGGGCTTCAAAAAATGACGCTTCATCTTCAACGATTAGGATTTTTGTCATTGGACACCCTCTTGGATTGAGTTATATATAGGTAGGCGTAGTGAAAAAGTGCTTCCAATGCCTTGAACGCTCCAGACTTTAACTTCACCGCCGTGCTTTGACGCCACATGCTTAACAATTGAAAGTCCAAGTCCGGTTCCACCTGTTTGGCGAGAACGTGCAGGATCTACGCGATAAAAGCGCTCAAAAATTCGATTGATGTCATTTTCTGGAATACCGATACCTTGATCTGTAATTGAAATATCAACTATTCCATCTTCAACACTTGTATTAACTGAAACCTTTGTTCCTTCAGGAGAATAGTTAATTGCATTTTCGACAAGGTTTTGGATTGCCATAATCAACTGCTCGCGATCACCCAGGACAATTGCATTTTTAGTCTCGGTATGAGAAACCATTATTTGACGGTTATCTGCAGATATTTGGCTTTGATCTATGGCAGCGTTAATCAAATCTTCGATATCAAGTTCAACTGCAACTTGCAGTGGATCAGAATCCTGCAGGCGCGAAAGATTAATAATTTCCTGAACTAAATCTGTAAGCCTCTTTGATTCAGATTGCATTCTGGTGGCAAATTTAGTTACTGCCGCTGGATCATCTTTAGCTCCCAGAACTGCTTCAGATAAAAGTAAAAGGGCTCCGATTGGAGTTTTTAGTTCATGTGAAATGTTGGCTACGAAGTCACGACGCACTTCATGCACTCTTTCAGCTTCACTCTCATCACTTACTAGAATCAAAACTAAATCATCTTCACTCAATGGAATAACTGTCACAGTTAATTCATGAATTCCTTCGCCAATAGGGCCACGGGGTAGATCAATTTTGCCAACCTGTTTTTTATTGGTTCTTCGTACAACCCGAATTGTTGCAATGAGTTCGGGACTTTGTACTTTGCCCTCTTTTAGAATTCCTAGTTGCTCTGTACCTGGAGTTGCAAAGATTGCAATTTCGCCAGGAGCTGCAATAAATGCCTCGCCCTCGAGATTGGCCAGGGTTTGAATGAGCATGTCCGGCAGTTCACGCGCCGAATCAGTGGGGGATTCACCGCGGCGAAACTTCATGAGGTCAACTCTAGCGCGGGCCTTTGACTCTGCTTTGCTCGTTTACCTGCCGTTCACCTAACAGAGGGTTTCTATTCATCATGCTCCAATACGTTCGGCCTATGGCACTTATCCGCTCAGTTTTCCAAGATGAACTCGATGGCGTTTCCCAATCCCTGGTCGATCTGACAGAGATGGTTTCGCTCTCAATTGCAAAGGCAACGCAAGCAGTCCTTAAAGCAGATTTAGCGTTAGCCGAAGAAGTCATCGCAACCGATGATCAAATCGATAATTTCCAACACGACCTTGATGCACGCATCATTGACATCATTGCACGTCAACAACCCGTTGCATCTGATCTTCGTGCACTTGTAACAGCATTGCGCATGAGCGCAGATTTAGAACGTATGGGCGACATGTCTCATCACGTTGCAAAGATTGCCCGTCTGCGACATCCAGACGCAGCAGTGCCTGCAGAACTGCTTGAAATGTTTCAAGCGATGGGTAATGCAGCAGAAAAAATAACAAATAAAACTGGTCTCGTCATTGCAACACGAGATACCGAAATGGCGCTTGAAGTTGAACGCGATGATGACGAAATGGATAAGTTGCACAGACAGTTAATCTCTACCCTTGTTGATCCAAATTGGAAACATGGAGTTGAACCTGCGATTGATTTAACTCTTTTGGGCCGATATTACGAGCGATACGCCGATCATGCTGTTTCGGTTTCACGTCGTGTCTACTTCCTAGTTACAGGAAAGTACGCGTAATAAAAGGTGAGCACACCTAATTTAGTAATTCCATCACCACGTGAAATAACTACAGAGCCTCGACGCTCTGACAAGGTATTTCGCGGAGTTGTTACTGCAGGTGGACTTTCTTCTCTATTAATTCTTGGGCTTATTGCAATTTTTCTGGGCTATCGGGGCTTTGAAGTTCTTCGACAAGAAGGATTTGGATTTATCACCCACTCAGATTGGTCAATTACTACCGATGATGCTGGAAACGTTATCGAAAGTCACTTTGGCCTAGCTGCAATGCTGGTTGGAACGATCCTGTGCGCCTTAGTTGCAGTCGTCATTGCCGTGCCTATCTCGATTTTCTCAGCGCTATTTTTGAATTTTTATTCACCCAATTGGCTCAAGAAATTTCTAATAGCAATCATCGACATGATGGCTGCTTTCCCTTCAATCCTGTTTGGTATTTGGGGATTCTTGGTGTTAATGCCAAGCGTTGAATATTGGGCCAAACTCATTCATCGTTATTTAGGCTTTATTCCTATTTTTGATATGCAAGTTCCTGTATTTACTCGCTCACCTTTTGTAGCTGGCGTTGTGTTGGCAATCATGATTATTCCCATCATTACTTCTGTTTCTCGTGAAGTATTTGCGCAAGCTCCACTTGATCGAATTCAAGCTGCATATGCCCTTGGAGCTACTCGCTGGGCCATGATCAAAGCAGTTGTTATTCCTTATGGTCGTAGCGGTGTTATTGGTGGCGCAATGCTTGGACTTGGCCGAGCAATGGGTGAAACCGTCGCAGTCTTTACAGTTTTAAATATTGTCTTTCAAGTTAACTGGCAGGTATTACTTGGTGCCGGTGGAAACGTTGCATCTCTGATTATTTTAAAATTTGGCGATGCAAGTCCCTATGAAATTAAAGCTTTGATGGCCGCTGGTTTAGTCTTATTTTTATTAACACTTCTTGTGAATGCAACTGCGAACTTTATTGTCAAGCGCACCGGAAAGTCAGGGCGATGACAACTATTACACCTACTCCTCAAAAACCTTGGCGCGCTTCCAACCGTGAACGTGGTTTTGATATCGCAATCTTTTTTGGCGGTGTTATGGGTTCTTATCTTTTGGTAGCAATTACTCCCATGAAAGGAAAGCTGGCTTATTTTGTTCTTTTTTTCATGGCATACGCTTTTTTGACGGCGTTTCTTAAAGGTTTGACTAGAGGAAGTGCTGCAGCCAAAGATGCATTAGTCAGTTCTCTGGTTGTAGTTGGCGCTGTATTAACTGTTATTCCTATTGCAAGTATTTTGTTAACAGTGTTGCAAAAAGGTTTGCCTGGAATCAGTTTGGGGTTATTTACTCATGACATGGCGCTTGCAACTCCAACAGATCCACTTTCAAACGGTGGATTACTGCATGCCATAACTGGAACTTTAACTTTAGTTGCACTTGCTTTGATTATGAGTATCCCAGTAGGCATCTTGACTGCGCTGTACTTGACTGAAATTAAAGGGCGATTTACAGGACCTATTCGCTTTCTAGTTCAAGCAATGAGCGGTGTGCCATCAATTGTCGCTGGCTTGTTTATTTTGTCAGCCGTACTTTATCCAATCACTAAGGCGTACTCAGGATTCATGGGAGCATTAGCTTTGACGATTTTGATGATTCCAACGATTGCGCGCACTTCAGAAGAAGTTCTGAATTTAATTCCAAATGATTTGCGGGAAGCTGGTACGGCTTTAGGTGGAACACAATGGCGCACAGTTGCAATGATTGTTTTACCTGCAGCCAAGAGCGGTCTGATTACTGCAATTATTTTGGGTGTGGCACGTATTGCAGGAGAAACTGCGCCGAT